>JAFTRT010000195.1 GCA_017462145.1 Clostridia bacterium | reverse complement strand
CCGTTGGCGAGAGCGGTATTCTGGACATTTCCAAGCCCGGCAAAAAGCTGGCATGGGCAACCGTGACCGCAGCGGACGGCAGCTCCTACACCACCAACGAAACCTCTGTTTCGGTGGAGAACGGCACAAGCATCACCACCCATTACATCGATTTTAGCGCCGCCTCCGAGGCGGAGATCCGTCTGGTCTCCCCCGAGGGCGTGAGATTCGTGTCTCACCTTTCCATTGCGGATTATGAATTTTTGAAGAGCAGTGACGAGGTCGAGGAGCTTCGCTTCGGAACCTTGATCCTTCCCCAGGCTTGGGTTGCCCCCCTGTTCTCTGTGAACAAAGAGAGCTTGAAGGAAATTCTGCATCTGGACGTTCCCGTGGCAGACGGGCAATGGTATGAGGAAAACACGGAGGAGGGAGTATACTCCTTCGCAGGCTCCGTTGTCAACGTCAAACGGGAAAATTGGAACCGTAAATTTATCGGTGTCGGCTATATTGACATCGTCATGAAGGACGGAACGGTGCACACCGTATACGCCGAGGAGAATATCGATCAGCTGCCCTGCAATTCGATCTGCGCAGCCTCTACCGCTGCCATCGGAAGCGGTACGCTGACAGAGCAGCAAACGGCAGTACTGCAAAAATACACGGATGCGGACGAGGGAAAATGGATGGAAATTTGGAAAAAGGATCTGAATGGCTTGAACATTCTGGCAATGGGCGACAGCCTGTTCTCGGGCACCTCGGTGACCAATCCTCCCTGTGTAGGGACCGATCAGTGGATCAACCTGCTGGGTAAGGAGTGCTCCTGGAATCTGACCAATCTGGGTGTTGCAGGTATGACCGTTTCCTTTACCGATAAGAACCCCGGACACAAGGAATCCATTTACGATTCTCTCTACAACCGTCGGGATACCCTGCAATATTATTGGGGCACGGGCTCTTCCAAGTATTTCAATATCGGTAATATTTCGGGCAATCCCGAGGATGTTGAGATGATCCTTCTGGAGGGCGGAAACAACGACTTCGGCACCGACATTGCCGCCGCTCAGGGCGCATGGGGAGAAAAAGATCCCGCTACCTTTATGGGAGCTTGGCAGCTGGTGGTGGATCGCCTGCTGGTGGAATACCCCAATGCAAAGATCGTTTTTGTCACTCCCTGGGAGTTTGGCGAAAAGCCACGTACCTATTATACAAGACAGATCATTACCATGTATGAGAACTACTCCAAGGACGAGACATACGGTGACCGCTTCTACCTGATCGATGCAGGAAAGAAGGAGATCTCGGGTGTGGATATGACCGATACGGCGTGGAGAGCCAAGTATGCTTACGACGGCTTCCACCTCAATAAAAAGGGTATGGAGATGATGGCATACCGTATGCTGCCTCTCATTTGGGAAATCGCCATGGACGGCGCCCAATAATAGCGGAAGAAAATGAAAGCAACGCCGATCAGAATTCTGGCTGCTCTTTTGGCGGTCATAACGGTTTTATGCGCAGCCTCCTGCGCCAATGGAGATGATGATATGAAGGATACTACCGAATTGCCAAGCGAAAGCGGCACCACCGAGGAATCGGAAACCACTACAAAACACCAGGGTGGGATCACTGTACCCGAGGACAACACGTGGCTGACCCTTACTGCTGAACAACAAGCGCTTGCCGACGAGTTAAAGGGGCTCAGTGTTCTGGCAATTGGTGACAGCTTGTTCGACGGGGACTTTTTGGAGGGGCGCCAGCAATGGATCTCTCTCATGTCCCGTGCCTGCGGCTGGAATCTGACCAATCTTGGCCGTGACGGCTGGACCGTTGCGTATAATCCCGAGGCGTATGCAGATCCTGCGCAGCAAAGACCCTCTATGGTCAAGCGGTTGCTGGAGACCGACACCTATCGCTATGGGAGCACGGGATTTTTCATTCAATACAACAAGACCCCTTCGTTCAGCGCTAATCAAGCGAACGAGGTGGATATGATCCTCTTGGAGGGAGGCACCAACGATTTTGGTTGGGGCATTCCTCTGGGAGAGGTGAATTCCAAGGATATCGGCACGCTCTACGGGGCGTTCAATGCCATGATTGAGCATCTG
This sequence comes from Clostridia bacterium, assembly GCA_017462145.1. The sequence goes on along the minus strand of JAFTRT010000195.1, from coordinate 3,507 downwards.
CTGGTGGAATATCCCCATGCCCGTATCGTACTCATCACCACCTGGCACAGGGAGGAGACGAGAAGCAAGGACGGCGCCTCCCGTATGGATTTCGTTGCCAACGCAATGAAGAATATCAAGGCTGTCAATTATCCGGAAAACGACCGTGTTGCCCTGATTGATGCAGGAGATCCCAACGTTTCCGGAGTGAACATGAACAGCTACGCCTTCAAGCAGCAATACAGCAAGAGCGTCAACGACGGAAATCACCTCAATGCCGAGGGCATGAAGCTGGTGGCGGGGAATTTGCTCCCCCATATTCACAACGTGATGGTGGCAGAGCCACAGGCAAAATACGATGCGATGTGTGAGAGCATCAAGGGGCTCAACGTCCTTGCTATTGGTGACAGCCTGACCGACGGTCACGCCGTCAGAGCCACGGGACAGTGGATGGGGCTTCTGGCAAAGGATTGCGCATGGAACATGACCAATATTGGCAGAGGCGCACGCACCGTGGCGTATAATCCTTCGGTTTATGCTCCGGGGGCTTCTGTGAGAGAGTCGATTTGGGACCAATTGTTCCATCACACCGACAGCTTTTGCTACAACACGGCGGACTCCTCCCGCTATACCAACTTTGGGGATACCTCGGGCAAGGGCTCGGGGGATATCGATCTGGTATTTTTACAGGGAGGCGTCAACGATCATCAGGTGAATATCCCCTTGGGAGAGATCGATTCCACCAATGAGGGAGAGTTGATCGGCGCATGGCGGCAGATCATTGAGGAGATCTTAGTGCGGTATCCCAACGCTGAGATCGTTCTGATCACCACCTGGCGGTTTGACGAGACCAGAGACAGTGACGGTGCCAACCGCACGGACTTTTCACAAGGAGCGCTCAAGCGCATTTACGCCGAGTACTATGCGGACAACGAGCGTATTTCCCTGATCGATGCGGGTGACCCGTTGGTTTCGAGAGTCTACATGGAGAACGACACCTTCCGCAAGAGCTTTTGCGAGAGCGCAGGAGACACCCACCATCTTAACGAAAAGGGAATGCAGATGATGTCGAAGGCAATGCTGCCGCTGCTCTGCGTGATCCTGGGCGGGGAAGAATAAGAATAAAAAATAAAGAAAGTCTTCGGATGTGTCCGAAGCCTTTTCGGTAGTTAGAGTTGAACGGTTTGGTCGCCGTCCTTGATGATGTAATTTTGCTTGACCGTGCCGATCTCGTCCATCCAGCGGCGGGTCTGTACGGTGAAGAAAATATCCGTGTCAAAACCGTCCCCTCGGTCGTTGTTCCAAAGCCACTCGGGGGTGCACCAAAAGCAGGCGGTAGGGCGGACTTTTTCGTACAGATTCTTCTCGGCGCCATCCTGCCCGTGATGTGCCATCTGGCAGTAATCGCTCTCCAAGGCATCTCCATAGTGCTCCACCAGGCGGTTGCCTGCTTCGATTCCCGCATCTCCCAAAAAGAGCACGGTTTTGCCACCCAGGGTCATGCGGATCACGGTGGAGGAATTGTTGACGATGTCCTCGGTCACCGAGGTGTCCACGGTTTGCAGAATGGCGAAGTCGGCTGCTCCTATCTTGTACACGTCTCCAGCCGAGACCGTAACGGCAATGTGGGCAAACCTCGGCAGGAGTCGGCAAAAGCGTTGGATGGTGGGGAGAGAGTCCGATTCGTACCGTTCGATATATTGAGCGGAGGGGAAGCAGTAGTACACGCCGCCGCAGGAAAACTTGTCGGAGTGATTTTCGTAGAGCTCGGCAAAGGCGAAGATGTGATCGCTGTGGGCATGGGTGAGAAACCAAGCGTCCACGTGGGGTTTTTCCTTGCCCGTGATGCGTTTGAGCTCCCCTAAAAGCTTTTCGGCGTCCTCGGAATAGCCGCCGTCGATCACGATGACCTGTCCGTCCTCGGTGGTGACGATAAAGCTCATCATTTGCCAAAAGCCCTCGTGGGAGAGCATGCGAATCTCGTTATTCATTGCAAAGTCCTCCTTGCATTTATTATATTGATGATATCATACAAACGAAATAAATGCAAGAGAAATTTAAAAAATCAAAGCAGATTTTCAATCGAAAATTGCTCCAAACGGCGCATATCCGAAATGGCGTCCTCAAGAAGCGTCAGGGCGGTTTGGTAACCGTAAAGATCGCCGCATTCTGCCGCAGAGAGCAGCAACTTTGCCTGCTCGGTGACACGGTCTGCCAGGGTGTATCCCACCGACAGGGTGACGGTGTGGGCATGGGATTCCCAAAATTGCAAAAGCTCCTCTGCCTTGGGAACGCAGTCCTTTTGCAAGGAGCGGGGCAATTGCCCCAGCAAGGCGCTTGCGGTGTCGGCGGTGATATTGATATAAAAGAAATTGCCCACGACAGCGCCAAGCATCAGCACCAGGAGCAGAACGGTGGCAATCAGGGATTTCATAGTTCCTCCTTAGGTTTTATAGAGCCAATACAGCTTTCCTTTTTGGTTTGCCGTGGCAAAAAAGAGCCTTTTTTTATCGATCCCTCTCCTTGCAAATTGCGATTCCAGCCATTTGCGATCCTTGTTGATCAATCCAAGCCCCTTGTCGCTAAAGCATCCGCCTGAATAGACGATGTGCATCAGAGGCTCGGACTTGGGTTGAAGTCCCAGTTCCTCTGCGTTGGGTTGGGCATATCTCGCCTTGGGCAGAACGTTCATCTTCCCGTTCTTTTCAAGTATCTCATAGGCGACCTGGGAGATATCTGTCAATTGCTGCTGTCGGATCTCGGCGATCAGCTCGTCAACCGACACCCGTGTTTCCATCAGCGCCCGTTGATCGAGAACGCCGTTATTGATCAGAACCGTGGGAGAGGCGGAGAGCAGGGATTTCAGCTTGGGAACACGCACTAATATATAGGAGGAAAAGACCTCCAAGGAAAGCAGGACGATCATGGGGAGCAGGGCATAGGAGATGGGAATGTCTTGATTGGTCACGGGCAGAGCGGCGATCTCGGACAGGAGAAAGGTGGTGACAAGGTCTGTGACCTCCAATTCTCCGATCTGCCGCTTGCCCATGAGGCGCACGGTGGCAATTAGAAAAATGTAGATCAGCAATGTGCGAATCAAAATCGTGGTCATAGGGCGCCTCCGTTTTTCAACAGTATTGGTGATTTTTCGGTTTTTTATGCAATAAAATCATTTTGGGCAATATGTAGAAAATTTTTTCATTTTTTTTGTGAAAAAGTACTTGACAAACTGTTTGGAAAGTGGTATAATGATCAAGCTGTCCGCCAAGGACCGCTCGAGCAACGGAATCAACACGCAAGAAAAAAATAAAATTTTTTTGAAAAAAGTGTTGACAAATCCAAAAGCTTGTGATATAATATCAAAAGTCGCCGCAAAAGCGGAGGCGGGGAATGATCTTTGAAAATTGAACAACAAGAGAGAAGTACAAAGCTATTAAAAAGTATGTGTAACGGATCTCGAACAATTCAAACGAGAATACTACTCAAACAAAAGTAAAATTGCTAAGAGCAAAAGCTCGATAGTAGATT
>JAFTRT010000194.1 GCA_017462145.1 Clostridia bacterium | reverse complement strand
CCGGGCATGGACTCATAACCGTCCATCACCGTGCTGTAAACGTCGGTACCGGGAGCGGCAATATCCACCAGCTCTCCGTAGTTGGAATAGTCTGCTACACTGTAACGCCAATCATCCGAGAACACGCCCAAAAATTCGTGATTCTCCACAGCCGCCACGATCAGCGTGTGGGCTCTTGCGGATTCGCCGGCGGTAAAGACACGGTTTAAGTAGCAGTTGGATGCATCGTAATCTGCATTACCGGCAGCCTTTGTAATCAGGAAATCGTATCCGTTCTCTTCCATATGAGATACGATATTTTCAAAATAAGCACTCATATCATCTTCATTGTCAACCCGATCGGTTGCTTCAGCGGCACCAATACTAACGTTGACAACACGACATCCGCTCATGACAAGCCGTGCAATCTGATACGTGCTTCCCGCAAAGGTAGAATACTTCTCCAAGCGTTCTCCATTTTCTGGAATGGTGTAATACCACCAGTTACCAAAGCAAAGCTCTGCATTCCAGTTGACACCGCTTGTACCGAGTCCGTTATTGGCCGTGGCACCGATGATACCTGCCACGTGAGTGCCGTGGTTCTTCATTTCGCAAAGCGTACAAGTGGTTCCCCACAACGCATTCCACCAGTTGCACTCGTGGTCTGCCGTTACCTCATCATAATAATCCATCAACTCTTCCAAGGTCTTGAAATCGTTGGTGGCAAGATAGGTGCTGTTTTGAGGATTGACCTTTAGGTCGGGATGGTCGTAGTCCAAAACCGAATCCACCACGCCTACCTTGACGGTGCTCATCTGACTATTGTATTCCCACGCACCGGGAGCGTCGATGCACTCCAATGCCCAGTTATTGCCTGCGGGATAATCCGTATTCCAATCATCGTATCCGCTATCGTCGGGATAAACGGCCACATCGTGACCGATGACACCGTTGAAGCACACAGAGGAAACCAATTCATTCTGGCTCAAATCCGAGCGGATATCCTCCAAAGCATAGACATCGGTATCGGCAAAGGAAACTTGATACTGGTTGAGCGCATAAACCTGACCGATGATCTCACCACCGTATTCCGCAAACAGGTTCTCTGCTTTTTTCTCGCTCAAACTCTTGTTCAGGACAACGAGAAGCTCAACGTTCACAATCTCGCTTCCGTCATCCATCGTCACAATGGCGTCGGGATCGGGGGCAGCAAGATAGCCGAAATCAAATTCCAAATCCACCTCATGGAAGCTTTCGCCAAAAGCCGTCTGAACGTACAGATACAGGGTGGAGTCACCCACGGGCACTTTCAGCTCTTCAATGGTCACGGTCTGCTTTTTCTGATTGGTCACCGATTCGATCTTGGTATAAAGCTCCGTATTGTTCTCATCGGCAGGATCCAGTGCATAGGAGACCCCTCGGATGGACTGGTTGGCCTCAATGTCAAAGGACAGATCAACAAAGCGACCCGTGGTGGTTTTGGTCTCCTCTGGATCGGTAATGGTGACCTCTACCGGGAACATTTGCATCACCACAGCAACCGCCGTGATCAGAACAGCCAACAGCAATACCGCTACGGCTAACAGGGCGATCACACCCTTTTTCTTGCCGCCTTTTTTCTGTTTGGGCACTTCCACCTTCTTGGGCTCCGAAGCAACCTGAGGCTTGGGCTGTGCCGCAGTGACAGGCGGAGCAATCGGTTCTTGCGGAATCTCTGCCGCAGGTGCTTCAGCAACCGGAGGCTTGACTTTCTCTACCGTCTGAGGAAAGGAAATCTCTGCCGTCTTGGCACCGCACTGTCCGCAAAATTTGGCGCCATCTACCAACTTGGCACCGCAGGATGAACAAAACATGATGTCTGCTCCTTTCAATTTAGTATTTTCATTGTACCACTCATCACTCCGTTTGTCAAGGGATTTATCGTTCTGATCCATCAAAACGGTCGGCTTTTGTAAAAGCCGACCGTTTGTATTTATGAGTCAAATACAAGGGGAATCCCCAAAGCTTGGATCCGATAGCAGTAGTCAGTCACTCGCTTCGGCAAATAATCCTCCACACGGTGTCCGTCAAAGCCAACCGAAAGCCGCACGCCCGACTCTCGGACGATGGCCTGTTGATCTTCGTCCTCAAAAAAGCGAAGCATATAAGGATGTTCCCGATACTTGTGAATGCTGTCGTAGCTCACATTCATTTCCCAGAAAATCCCCTGTTCTGCCATACGCCGAAAGTAGCGATAGGGATCTTCACCGAGCTCTGCGATGAAACCGAACAGATCGGTGTGAGCAACCCCCACGTACGGACATCCGCAGCGCTCGGCAAATCGAAACAGATCACGCCGGATGATCGAATGTTCCAGATCCGGGTTCTCGATCATGCAGTAGTCAAACAGGGAGACATCGGCTTCGGCCGGCAGAGCAATCTTGGGGGTGTTGAGATGTGCGGTGATCTCAATGCCGCACAGCACGCGGATGCGATCGGCATATTTCTCCTTCACGAGTGCAATATGATCATAATACCGGCGAAGCATCACGGGGCTGTATTCGTTTGGAATAACATCTTCGGGAGCCTGGAAGGCATCCTTTCTGCCAAAGCCGATACCATGATTGTGATCACAGATACCGAACAGCTCAATTCCGCCGGCAATCGCCGCCTCCACGATGGTCTCGGGAGAATCCTTACCGCAGAAGGAATAGTAGGTATGAGAATGAAGATCCTGTATCATCGTTGCCTCCTTGGATTGGATTGTTCCGTATTTTCAACAAAAAAACGAGCAAGGCCTGTCAATCAAAAGCCTTGCTCGTTGAGCATAGGCACAGCCGTCTCAAGCTCCCGCCTTTTGAATCGAACTTTTTCTGCAAAAGCGTTGCCGACATGCACACACCGTGTCATATACCGAGTAGCCGGTCAAGCCCAACAACGCCACATAGACCGCAATGGCGTTCAGTGTGATCTGCGTCACGGGGAGCGGAACAGGCAACAGCAAAAACGGAACCGTCAACGCAATGGTGTAGAACAGCGTGCGTTTACCGCTGACATTGACATTGAACATCATCAGCAACGGAATCAAAAACAGTAGCCAACCGTAGGTAGAGGTCAGCGACGGGAAAGACAAAAACATCATGCATCCGCAGATCCAAATCTTCCATTTTTCCCGATGCACAAAGACCGATACCAAAAAATTGGCGGCACAAAGAAGAAACCAACCATACACCAAAATCGTCAAAAAAGCACCGGGCAGACGCAAATAGGTGCTGACCGCTCCCAAAACACCGGATGGGCCGGAGGAGAAAGAGAAAATATTTTTGACGATCACCAAGAGGCAAGAGGGGCCACCAAAAGCAAAGGAGGGCAAAACCAAGAGAAGCACGCTATAGATCGCACAGCGGACAAAGGCACGGTACCGTTTATCTCCGATCAGCACCCACGCAAACAGAAGGGGGTAAAGCTTGAGCGAAAAGGAGAACGCCAAACAGATCAAACCGACCTCACGCCAAACGGCGCTTGGATGGTCATAGGTCATGGCATAGATCATCAGGGCAAAAACTGCCAATATGATGAGATTGCCCCGTTCAATCAGGTTCAGAAACGGAACGCCGATCACCCCTGCCAACGCAAACCAATACCACCCGTT
>JAFTRT010000193.1 GCA_017462145.1 Clostridia bacterium | reverse complement strand
TGAACGAGCGTAAGCGAGTCGAAGTTTTGTTGAGGGAGCGAAGCGAGCCGATACAAAACCGAGGAACACATCGTGTTCCGATGGGATCTCCGATGGGATTTTGCGATCTTATTTTGTAAATGTAACATTGTGTAAAGTAAGACAACGAAATCTGTTTATGGATCCCTCAAGACATGGTCTTGTACATTTGCATCGCTCGCTTCCGCTCGACCGCAAATGTTCGACTCGCTTGCGCTCGCTCCTCTTGCGAAGCAAGTATGATGACAAAGACGGGGAGAACGCAAACATTCGCAATAGAAAGCCATACAAACAGCTTCACACTTTGTTTTCCAAATAACAAATAAAAAGAAACCCGATCGGTTAGCACAGCCCATCTTTGATGGGCTTGTGCAGTGTCCGACGGGTTTCTCTCTTAAGAAGAAAGCGAAGCGGTTTTGCTACACAAAGCGTAGGGCGCAAAAATCTATTTTGTTCAGTTCTTTGAAGGTTTGGAAACTTTCTTTCAAGAAAGTTTCCAAAAAACGCATCCCCGCATCCTTCAGCGGATTTTATATGCCTTGCCGCCGGCTTTGCGGATCATACGGAGGGCGGCGGAACTGAATTCCTGCGCAGAGATATGCAAGGGAATGGTCAACCGTCCCCGTGCCAAGATTTTTAGGTGGGTCACATTGGATGGAATCACGCCCATTTTCTTCAACAATTCAGGGGTTACGCAATCCCCTGCGGAAAAATGTCGGGCCAGTACATCCACGTTGAGCTCATAGCGCCGTTCCTCCTCTTCACGGTCGGTTTCTTCCAAGGCGGCATCTCCTGCTTGGGGGAGATCCAGGTCCTCGGGCGGACGACCCTCCCGAGCGGTGGACAAAAGCTCATCGTTCAAGGTTTCCTCCTCGGCCAAAGCGATGTTGGCCGCTGCCGAGACCCGAAGCGCCTCGGTGTCGGTGACCATTTCCGTGCTGTCTCGCATCATAAATTCATCAGCCCGTCTTGGCGGGAGCGCCGCTGTGTGGCGGTTGGGCAGAGCATGCCGTTCTTTTTTGCCGCTGTGAGCGGCCTTTTGTTTTTCGATTGCGTTCTGCTTGTTTCTCTTCTCTCGTTCGGCTTCCTGACGGATCAACACCGCAATGGCGGCACCCAACAGCAGAGCCGCTCCCGACAGCACGATCAGTAGGCTTCCGCCGTGCTCGGGCTTGATCTGCAAAAGCTTGGGATAAGAGAAAAGAGAGAACGGAACGACGGCAGCAAAGGGAAGCAGAGGCGGCTCTCCATCTGCCTCGGTATCATCTTCATTTTTTCTGCGACGGTAGCGGCGATATAAGAGCCATGACACCGCAATGAGCTCGCAGAGAATCAGCAGACTTACCAGTAGGATGGCGGGCAGTAAATTCAGGTCGGATTCGGCTACCAAATAAAAATCGGAGAAATGTGTGGTCTCAAAGATCAACTGATCTCCCTCTCTGGTGCAAGGGAGAAACTCGGCAGAGCCGCCTGCTCCGAAGCATACCACACCCAATAAGGTCTCCTGCTCAAAGCCATTCGGAAGCAGAATGGTCACACGGTAGGGCAGAGAGGCGGAGGGGAGATCGGTGCGAATGTCCAAAGCAAGCAACAGTTCCCCCTTTTTCAGCTTTCGCCCCAAGGATGCGCTGACAGGCTCGCCTTGGGCGTTCAAAAGCAGATCCCGCTTCATCGCCACGGAGAGTTTATTGTAAAGATCCTCGCTGTTTTTCGGACATTCGGTAATGGTCAACGAGCTTCCCGACGGAATGGCATCTGCCTTTTCCACCGTTCCCCAATAGCCGTTTACCGCATGGTCAAACTCGGCAGGATAGCCCACGTCGGACAGATCGGATTGTCCGTTGCACAAACGATCTCGCTTGACGGCTTTCATGGCGGCCAACGCTTGGTCGGCAAGCTCCCGTACCAAACCGTGTTGAGAAACAGCCGTCACGGCGGAGATCGCGTTTTTGGCTTCCTCGGCCAAACGGGTAAGTTCTGCCAAGGCCTCCTCGGAATACAGTGCAGACGATGCGGTGAGAGAATCATAGGTGCTTTGGAGGAGTGCGGAAACTTCGGTCTTGGCATCTTCTAACAGGGTGGGAATGGAAGCAAGGCGAGCTTTGGCCGTGCGGAACAGCGTGTCGTACTCCTCGGAGGTCTCTCTGGCCTCCAAGCTCAACGAAAAGGCGGTCAGCTCGGCTTGCACACGGGCGTAGGCCGCTTCGCTGTAATGCTCGGACTGCCCAAACAGCCCCTCCAATTCGGTGAGAAGCTCCGCACGGTATAGGCGAATCCGATACAGACGGGCATCCTTGACCAAGGCGGTTGCTTCTTCTCCTGTTTTGGTCAGAAGTTGGGAGACACCTTGGGTGTCAGCAGACAGATGAACCGAGGCCAAAGCATTGGTCAGTAAGGTCTCCAGGTCGGTGGCGAACTGTTGCTTGACCGATTCCTCCGTGTCCTCTAACGCCGCAAGCTCGGCCTTGGCCGCTGCAATCATCGTTTCCAAGCGCAGGGCGGCGTCGGTTTTGCAAAGGAGCAGATCGGCGGCCGTTGCTTCTTTCCAAATTTCCTCCCATTCTAAGGTAAGCGTGGCGTAGGCCAATTCGGCCGTCGGTGTTTCGGCCGCCGACAAAAGAGCGGATTTGGCGGTGCCGATCTTTTCTTGGAGACGGGTCAGATAGAGAGAGCGATCGGTATCACTCAGATAGGTGAGAGTAGAAAGGGCTTGTTCGGCAGTCAGAGCCAGTCCGTCTGCCTTGTCCCGCAAAACCGTTTTGCGGACGGTCAGAATACAGCTTTTGGCCAAGGAGAGAACGGTGTCCTCCGAAACAGCGGCCAAGATCTGGGTCTCGGCAATGCGGATGGCTCCGGTGATCTCATCGGTCTCTGTGCCCTCTGCCGCAAGATAGATACGGGCAATGGCATCCTGCCGTGTGAGCTCCAACAGACGGTCGGAGAGAAGCGTTGCCAGCTCCTCCTGTAAGGTCTCGCCCTCCGAGGTACAGCTTTGAATGGCCAGACACCCTGCCTCTGTGGCCAGACGAAGGGCGTTTTTCCTTGCCTCGGCATATTGGCTGTAGTCGGTCTTTTGCAGGATCTGCCCATAGGCGTCCAACAATGCGGCAATGGTGTCCGAGCGCATCAAGATGCTGTCAGCGGCTTTTCGAAAAGCCGTCAGATCGGCGTGAGACAAGGCAGACAGGGAGACGTACAGCTTGTCTGCCTCCATGGAGCGGTAGGCTTCTGCCTCGTCGGAACGAACCGAGGCGGCAATCAGGAGGCGGATCATACGGCGGTAATTTTCCTTCAGCTTGGCCGCTTCCTCGGTCAGACGGTTCTTGACCTCCGTGGACAGGAGCTCCCAATCCTCCAAAGCAGCGGTGAGGACCGCACGGTGGGACACGGTGAGTGCCGAAGGGGCGGTCTCAATGGCACTGACGTGTGTCAGCCGAAACTGTTCGGCATGGGCATCCAATGATAAGGCGGCCAGCCCCGCAGTTCCTTCCGCAACGATCGCGGTGCAAAGGGTCTTGGCGGCCTCATCCGTGGCGGTGACCCCAAGGATGCGAAGATCAGTTGCCGTGCGGAGTGCATCGGCTTGTTGCAACAGTTCTTGTGCATCAAAGCCCGAAAGGATCTGACTAACGGTACCCTTGGCCATCTCGGTCTCTCGGAGCCAGTCGATCCGCAGAGAGGCACGCCACAGCTCAAAGGAAAGCGCTTCTGCCGTGGTGCAACGATCGAAAATCCCACGGTCTGCCACGTATTCACTCACCAAAGCGGTCAGCGTTTCCGAGGGGAGCAGACCGCTGTTTTGTGCGGTCAGCGTCAGCTCATCTTTGGCTTCGGAGACGGCATAAGCGTGGGAAAAGCCATCTCCCAAGGGGGAAATACAGGCTCTTCTGCCGTTCGCCGAAGCAGAGGCGATTTCACGAGAGACCTTTTCTTTTACCGTAAGGATGTAGGCGGTACGGTGCGTGCCCGTTGCATAACGATCCAACAGGGAAAAGGCAGCTTCCTTGAGAGAGGTGTTCATCTGTGACAGCGTGGTGTCGTGAGAAAGACAGTGGAACAACAGCGAGGTGATCTCATCCGCTTCCGCAGAGGCGGCGGGAGCAATGGACTCGTAGAAGTGACAAAAGTCGCCGTACAGTGCATCCCGATGACGCTGTGCGGCGGCGTCGGTGCGTGCCTGCTCCCATACGGCCTGATAGCTCTCTCCCGACAGCTCACCCGAGGTCATGGCACGTACCCGGGCGACCGCTCCTGCTAAAATGGCCGATGTGGTACGGGAATCGCCGTCCTCGGCAAGGGAACGGATGCGCTCCGAGTAGATGGCTACGTTCAGACGGCAGGCGTAGGAATCGGGAGAGGAATCCGAGAGCAGGCTGTCACCGTCCAACTCAGTCATCAAGGCCTCGTAGGCGGCCAGAAAGCTTCGGCTTTCTGTCTCGCCGGAGGCGGAGGCGGCATTCGTCACATAGATCCAAGTCAGCTTTCCCGCCGTTGTCCCTCGCCAAAAGGCAAGATCGATCTCGCTCTCCAAGGAGCGGGTCGAAAGCTCGGGATGGGTTTGCAGATCCAAGAGCTGCTTTTGGTATTTGACCACCGCAGAGGTCACGCTTCCGGAGATCTGTTGCCCCACGGAGTCGTCCATGGTGCGGTAGGACTCCAGCTGCCCCGTCAGCTCTGTCGAGCGTTTGGTGCAAAGAGCCAGATTCTCCTCCCGAAGCGAGGCGGCGGATGCTGTGGTGGCAAAGCAGGCAAGCAACAGCAGGAGAATTCCCCCAAGGAGCCATCGCCTGTGCGGATGTGTCCCCGAAGAGCGGGGAACGGTTTTGATTTCTTTCATGTTTGACTTCCTCCCATGTATGGTGTTTCAATTTCATAGTTTACCAATAAATGGAATTCCAGTCAAGAAAAGAGGAAAATTTTTCGGCTCATTTTTCATCGACATCCTTTGCAAACCGCACAAAAATGTCATGGTTTGTCACAGCCCATCGGAGAGAGGCGAAAGTGGAAGCATCCGTTCGACAAAATGCGAAACGGGACTTGCAAAAAGGAAAAAAGTATGCTATAATGAATAGGTGTGAAAAAAAAGGCTTGGAATCCGGAAAGGAAGGCGTAAAATGAAAGCAGTTGTAACGGTTGTGGGTCACGATGCCAAGGGAATTATCTCCAAGGTGAGCACCAAGTGTGCGGAAAAGGGTGCCAATATCACCGAGATCTCCCAAAGTGTATTGAAGGAGTATTTCGCCATGATTATGGTGGTGGAGATGGACGAGAAGGCTGTTGCTTTTTCTGAACTTGTGGATGCTTTGACGGTTCTCGGACAGGAGAACGGCTTGGATATCCGTGCCATGCACGAGGATATTTTCCAGTCCATGCATCGAATCTGAGGCGGAGGACAGGCGACCATGCTCAACATGAAGGACATACTGGAAACCATCAATATGATAAAGGAAGAGAACCTGGATATCCGTACGATCACCATGGGGATCTCTCTTTACGATTGCGCATCGGATGATGTGAACGTGGTTTGCGACCGAATTTACGATAAGATCACCAAGAGTGCAGAGCACCTGGTGCAGACCGGCTGTGATATTGAAAAGCAGTACGGGATTCCGATCATCAATAAGCGTGTTTCCGTGACCCCCATTTCTCTGGTGGGCGGACGGTACAGCTCCGAGGATTACGTCAAGCTGGCACAGACCCTTGACAGAGCGGCCCATACGTTGGGCATCAATTTCATCGGTGGCTACGGTGCGCTGGTGCAAAAGGGCTTTACCGATAACGCCCGTAATCTCATCGAATCCATTCCTGTGGCGCTGTCGGAGACTGAGCGGGTTTGCTCTTCGGTCAACGTGGCATCCACGAAGGCCGGCATCAATATGGATGCGGTGGCCATGATGGGCCGTATTATCAAGCAAACCGCATATCTGACCCGTGACGACCGCTCTATTGGCTGTGCCAAGCTGGTGGTCTTTGCCAATGTTCCCGAGGACAACCCCTTTATGGCAGGTGCATTCCACGGTGTGGGTGAGGCCGAGACGGTGATCAACGTAGGAGTTTCCGGCCCCGGTGTGGTGGCTTCGGCTGTCCGCAGAGCAGGGGATTGTGATTTCTCCACATTGGCAGAAACGGTCAAAAAGACGGCGTTCAAGATCACCCGTATGGGACAGCTGGTGGCCACGGAGGCCTCCAACCGCTTGGGCGTTCCCTTTGGTATTGTGGATCTTTCTTTGGCACCCACTCCCGCAGTGGGGGGATTCTGTGGCACATATTTTGGAGGGAATGGGTCTGGAGCGTTGCGGCGGCCCCGGTACAACGGCCGCATTGGCTTTGCTGAACGACGCTGTGAAAAAGGGCGGCGTTATGGCCTCCTCTCATGTGGGCGGCTTGTCGGGTGCTTTTATTCCCGTTTCCGAGGATGCAGGCATGATCGATGCCGTCAAGGTGGGTGCACTGTCTTTGGAGAAGCTGGAGGCGATGACCGCTGTTTGCTCGGTGGGACTGGATATGATCGCCGTACCCGGAGATACTACAGAAGCAACCCTTTGCGGTATCATTGCCGACGAGATTTCTATTGGTGTAGCCAATACCAAGACCACGGCTGTGAGAGTGATCCCCGCATACGGGAAAAAGGCGGGAGACGAGGTGGAATTCGGCGGATTGTTGGGATATGCTCCCGTCATGCCGATCAGCACCTATTCCTGCGAGAAGTTTATTGCACGGGGCGGACGGATTCCCGCACCCATTCATTCGCTGAAAAATTAACCGTTTACGGGAGGCTGTGTCATAGCCTCCCGTAACTTTGTGAGTGCGCTCTTTTCAATGCGGCTCACATAGGAACGGGAGATGCCCAGACGCTTTGCGACTTGGGCTTGGGTCAAGGGCGGCTTTCCTTGGAGACCGTAGCGCAGGGTAAGGATGCGCCGCTCCCGATCGGACAGCAACAGCTTCATGTAACGCATGGCACGGGCAGAGGAGAGCTTGCGAGTCACTTCGTCCTCCAAGTTTTCATCCGATCCGATCACATCCATATAGGTCAGGGGATTTCCGTCTCGATCCACATCGATGGTATCGTTGAGAGAGACCTCGGCGGACAGCTTTTTTTGAGCCCGAAAATACATTAGAATCTCATTTTGAATACACTTGGCACCATAGGTGGCAAAGCGAGTGCCGCTGTCACGGTGAAAGCTGTCAACCGCCTTGATCAACCCCATGGTACCGATGGACACCAGATCCTCTTGGTTCTTTGCGGTGGCGTAATATTTGCGCACGATGTGGGAGACCAGACGCAGGTTGTGAAGAATCAGCTTCTCCCGTGCGGCGGCACTGCCTTGCTCCATTTGAGCAAAGCAGGCATCCTCTTCCTTGTGGGAGAGGGGCGGCGGAAATTGCTGTGGGGTGGAGATACCCAAGATCAGATGCAAACATTGAGAGAAGAAAGAAAGGATGGCAGAAAACATAGAGACCTCCATGGGAGAAATTGCCCATTTGGGCTGTGCTTCCAGTTTATGAGGCGTTTTTGAAAAAAATCCGCATTTTACGGGTGAAAGCCCGCAGAGTGGGAAATATAAAAAAGAAAGGCAGGTTCTTGAAGGAGAAATGGAGAAGTTCAAGAAGAATGCAATTGTCGGACAGTCCGGAGGTCCGACCGCAGCGATCAATGCGACCCTGTCCGGAATCATCGAAGAAGCGATCTCTTCCGAGGAGATCGGTGCCCTTTGGGGCATGAAAAACGGCTTGGAGGGCTTGTTGCAAGGGAGGACGACCCGATTGGACAAGGTCTTTTGCAGGAATGAGGAACGGCTGAGCCGCCTCTCCTTGACCCCTGCGGCCGCACTGGGCTCTTGCCGTGTCCGCTTGCCGGATCCTCTGTCCGAGCGGCCTGAGGACGTGGGGATGTACGAGCAGATCCGAGCACGGCTTTGTGTCATGGATGTCAGCTGCTTTTGGTACATCGGCGGCAACGATTCCATGGATACGGTGGACAAGCTCAACCGATATGCAAGGCGTGTCGGGTGGCAAGCGATGCATTTTATCGGTGTGCCCAAGACCGTGGACAACGATCTGGCAGGAACCGATCATACTCCCGGTTTTGGCTCGGCGGCCAAATACGTTGCCACGGTGACGGGGGAGATTCTTTGCGATTGCGCCGTTTATACCAAGCCCTCGGTCACGGTGATCGAGGTCATGGGGCGGGATGCAGGTTGGCTGACAGCCGCTTCCGCTCTTGGCAGACTGTCGGGAGGAAGCGAGCCGGATTTTGTGTATCTGCCGGAGCACCCCTTTCGGATCGAGGACTTTTTGGAGGATGTAGGACGAGCCTTGCAGCGGCATCCCAACGTGGTGGTGGCCGTTTCCGAGGGCATACGGTTGCCCGATGGACGGTACGTGGGAGCAAAACAGCGTACGGGTGAGAGTGACAGCTTTGGCCACCGCTTTTTGGGCGGTGTGGGACGAACGCTGATCCGAGCCGTGAAGGAACGGTTTGGCTGTAAGACCCGTGCGGTGGAGCTGAATCTCCCCCAACGCTGTGTGGGCCACCTTCTGTCCGCCACCGATATCCGAGAATCCAAG
>JAFTRT010000192.1 GCA_017462145.1 Clostridia bacterium | reverse complement strand
GTCGGGAACCACGATGTCGTACTCACCGGTGGAAGCTGCCAATTTGGTGTTCCACTTGGCAAACTGATTGCTCCAACCGTCAGACTCATTCAGATCCACTTTTCCGATATCAACCTCGTACATCGATTCGATCAGCTGATTCCGCTTATACGTTGCACGAGAGATATCGTCGGTAGCGGTCTCCTCTGCATACATATACTCAAAACGGCCGGTGCGGACCAAGAAAGTAAATACCTTAGGTTGACCGAGCGAATCCGCAAAGCTGTAGGCCTCATGCCGAGGATAGACCGTCAAGTCGGGGGTATCGGACGTTGTGGTCGAGCCGTCGGTGGTCACGTTACCGCCTTGATTGTTGGTGGTGGTTTGAGCGTCTCCACCGGGATTTCCTACCGTGGTGGTTTCACCTTCTTCTGCCGAAGGTGTTGTGGTCTCTGCCGGCGTATCACTTGATCCGTTACAGGAAGCCAATACGCTCAAGAGCATGAGCATGCTCAAAAACAAACACAAAACTTTCTTCATAGGGTCATCCTTTCTGTTTGAAAAACGAATCTTTATTTCGATCGACAGTCCGGCGACTCACCAAACTAAAATCACTTATTGTAAAACTCCATGATGGTGGTCAATTGCTGTTCGGCATCGGCCAAAATATTCTGCATCTTGGCACCCAAAGAATTCTGGTTCACTGCGAGGCTCTTAAAATGCTCCTGTACGCCCAATGTGTACGACATCAAAGAAAAGTCAAAATACAGAAGGTCACGTGCCATCTCGATCTGCTCGATATCCTCGGGACGCTCTGCCATCTGACCCTTCAGAACGGTCTCCATGTAGGTATAAACCAAGCGGTCCTCGCCAAGGCCTGCGGGATCCTCGGTGTCAGCCAGCCACATCATGCAGTCCAAAATGACGGCAACCATGTGCTTATCCTTTGCGGTAGCCGCAATACTCCAGGTATCCGCATGGTAGGTTTGAGAAACGTACTCGTCACTTTCCTGATACTTGGGATTGATTACGAATCCATAATTCAGATCGGTGACCAACTTGATCTGGGGTGCGTGGTACAGAAGCGCATTCATCATAAAGACCTGTCCTTGGCTGAATGCATCTCTTACCTGATTGGTTCTTCCCGTTTTGGAAAGCAGGGAAAGCATGGCATTGTGGGAGAGAACCTCCATGTACTTATCTGCGATCTCAACGTTTCTTTGGGTGTTGAGGATCATGGTGATGATATTGTTGTGAGGATTGGTTTGAACCACCGTGATACCGGAGGAATACCAACCACTAAAAGCAGAGTGCATATCATACTGGATGCCGTAAATATCATCATTGGGATCTGTATTATACAAGGTATCCTCAAATCCGTCCATCAGCTCCAGCATATAATCCAAGGTCCATTTTCCGTCTTCTACCACTTGATACAAATTGATGTCATATTGCTCTGCAATATCCGCATTGAAATAGATCATTTCAATACCGGTCAGCACGTCCAACGCAGCATCGCCAACGATGGAGTACATCCGGTTGTTGATAATCATCTGGCTGTTCCAGCCGTCGTAATAATAATCCTCATCCAGATCGATCTCGTTGTAAAGCAACATATTGGCAAGGTTTCCGCTAAATTCCAAGCTCCACCAACAGTCGGGAACTACGATGTCGTATTCACCGGTGGAAGCGGACAGCTTGGCATTCCATTCGGCAAACTTGTTGCCCCACTCGCCGGCCTCACTCATGGCTACATGCTTAACATCAACGCCGTACATTGATTCGATCAGCTGATTGCGCTTGTAGGTGGCACGCTCCACGTCCCCGGTAGCATTCTCTTCCGCATAGATGTATTCAAAACGATTGTTTCGAACCAAGAAGGTAAACATTCTGGGCATTCCGAGGTCATCTGCAAAGCTGATTCCCTCATGCCGAGGGTAGACCGTCAACTTAGGAACCTCAATTGTTGTGGTCTGTCCATCGGTGGTAACGGTGTTATTACCGCCTTGGTTGGCCGTAGTGGTGGTTTGAGAATCTCCACCGGGAGCGGGAGGATTGCCTACCGTGGTGGTCTCTCCTTCGTTCACAGGAGTTGTGGTTTCTGCAGAGGGATCACCGGATCCGTTACAGGATACCAACACGCTCAATAGCATGAGCACGCTCAGTAACAAACACAAAACTTTTTTCATTTTTCTTCCTTTCCGTCCAAAGACTTTTTATTTATTTTTGTGTTTTTTCGGTTCTTATCGGGTTGCGGCCAAACGCTCGACCGCAAGGAATGCCTCATACTGTGCCATGAAGGTTTGGAAAGCGGTCAACTCACGCTCATCCGCATCAACCGTGACCGATTCCGACGAGGCAAACAGACGATCCAGAAAATCATCTGCGTTTTGTTCGCCCACAGCGGTCAGCAAAGCCAGAATGGCAATGCCCCATGCACCGCCCTCCCCTGCATTTTGCAGAACGGTAACGGGAGCACCCACGGCCGCCGACATGGCACTCATGCAAACCTTGCCGGCTTTGAAGAAGCCTCCGTGGCCGCAGACCGAATCCAGCTCGATCTGTTCTTCGTGCAACAGTCGCATGCCCATGGACAAGGAGCCGAGTGCAGAATAGAGCTGCATTTTCATAAAGTTGGCAAGGGTCAATTTTCCTTCCGGGCGTTGCATGATCAGCGGAACGCCCTTTTCTACGCCTGCGATGGGCTCACCTGCACGGAAATTGTAGCCAACCAAACCGCCGCAATCCTCATCGCCCTGTTCGGCAAGATGGTAGAGCAGGTCAAACCATTCCCCGCTCTTGACACTTCCGTCGCCCAAGGTCACAGCCTCACGCAATAAGGATGCCCATGCGTTGATCTCGGAGGTAAAGTTGTTGACGTGGATCATGGCCACGGGAGCACCCATGGGAGTTGCCACTACATCGATTTCAGGATAGGGCTTGGAGAGATCACGCTCCAGCACCGCCATCAAAAAGCCGGACGTACCTGCCGAAATGTTGGCAGTACGGGGACGGACACTGTTGGTTGCGATCATACCCGTTCCTGCATCACCCTCGGGGGGACACAGGACACATCCTGCCGCAAGGGTACCGGTTGGATCCAACCATTTGGCGCCTTCCTCGGTCAGCTTCCCTGCTTCTTCACCGGCCACTAAAATTTGGGGCAACAGGCTTGCAAAGGAAACAGACACGCCTTTTTCCTGTAGCTTTTCTTGCATCAAGGCCAGCATGCGGCCGTTATAATCGCTACCATCCAAGGGGAACATTCCGGAGGCATCTCCCACACCAAGAACACGTTTGCCCGTCAAGCGTTCATGCACGTAACCGGCCAGCGTATTCAGATGCGCAACCTTGGAAACGTGAGGCTCCCCGTTCAAAACCGCTTGGTAAAAGTGAGACACGCTCCAACGCTGGGGAATGTTGAAGGAAAACAGTGCCGAAAGTTCTTCTGCGGCCTGTGCCGTATTGGTATTTTGCCACGTGCGGAACGGAACCAACAAGTTGCCGTCTCGGTCAAAGGCAAGATATCCGTGCATCATGGCCGACACGCCAATGGCAGAAACCTCGGTCAGCGGTGCGCCAAAGGACGTCTGATAGGCCTTCTTCAGATCGGCAAAGCTTGCCTGCAAGCCTTGCTCTACCTCCTCCATGGAATAGCTCCAAAGACCATCCTTGAGCGTGCTTTTCCACTCATGGCTTCCCTGTGCCAACACGTTGGCACCTTCGTCGATCAAAACCGATTTGATTCGTGTGGAACCAAATTCGATGCCGAGAAATTTTTGTTTTTTCATGATCTGCCTGCCTTATTTCCGCTTTTGCAAACGAATCACGTTCCAGGATTTAGCGTTGAGCACCGCAGTAAAGTGACCGGCATCGTTTTTGGAAACACCGCCCTCGTGAGGTGCGACCTCGTTGGGATTTTCCTCGGTGTTAACGGCCTTCAGATTTTCATGCTCCAGCACGATATGGCGCACCACGTCGTAATCGGCATACTGACGAAGGTCACAAACCAGCTCCATATCCTCGTCCAAGGACTTATTGACGGCAAAAACTGTAAGAGTCTCTTCCTCGTCGTTTTCAATGACCACGGCATCCAAATACGGTGCGCAATCGGTCAGCTTACACTCGTAGGTGGGGGTAATCACCGTGGTATAAAGCACCTTGCCTCGGCCAAGAGTGGAAGCGTGCATGAAAGGATAGTAGATGGTTTGTTTCCAAGCACCCGTGTCACTGGTCATAATGGGTGCGATCACGTTCACGAGCTGTGCCAGACAAGCGATCTTAACACGGTCAGCGTGACGGAGCAAGGTGATCATCGCACCGCCAACCAACAGGGCATCCTCGAAATTGTAGATGTCCTCCAGCTGATGGGGATGCTGGCACCAAGGCTCAATTCTCGTATCTTGATCCTTGGAATGATACCATACGTTCCACTCGTCAAAGGAAAGGTTAATCGTCTTCTTAGAGCGTTTGATGGATTTCACGTAGTCACAAGCGGCAATGACGTCTCGGATAAAGCCGTCCATCTTGACGGTCTCAGCCAAGAAGGTGGGTGTATCGTTGGCACGATTGCTCCAATAGCG
>JAFTRT010000191.1 GCA_017462145.1 Clostridia bacterium | reverse complement strand
CGGTCAAGGCGTTCCAAAGCGGTGACGATGTTACCTGCGTGTTCCGCTATGCCGATTTTGACGTTACGGCTCAGTATGTGAAGAAGAGCTTCCACACCTATTATGCGGGTATCAGCTGCGAAAATGATTATGTGGGAACCGTGTATTCTGTAAAGGGACTTTACACCCACCTGCTTCAAAACTTCCACGATCTGCTGGAAGGCGGCGAGCAGAAGATCAGCTATGAAAAGCTGATCAAGCCCGTGTTTATTATGAATGCAATCAAACGCTCCTTTGAAAACGGAACCGAGGAGAGTATCGGAGAGGCAGGGGAGATCTGATGGGAAAGTATTTGCTTTCGGCCTTTGCCGATGAATATTCGTCCTCGTTTGATATGCAGCTTGCCATGCTGGCAGAGCAGGGAGTATCCTCCATCGAGCCTCGTTTGGTGGACGGAAAAAACATTTCCTCCCTTGAAGCCATAGAGGTTGCCGAGATCAAGAAGAAGCTGGATGCCCACGGCATCGGCGTTTCTTCCATCGGCTCCCCCTTGGGAAAAATCAAACTGACGGATGATTTTGATGCCCATATAGAGATGACTAAGCGCACCTGTGAAACAGCATGCGCGTTGGAGACAAAAAATGTTCGGATGTTCAGCTTCTATCTTGGAGAAGGGGTTACACGCGAGGCGTGCAGAGAAGAGGTTTTGGAAAAGCTGAACGCCATGCTGGAGGTGGCCGAAGCCTACGGTCTCACCTTCTGCCATGAAAATGAGGCCAAGATCTATGGAGAGTCGCCCGAGTCCTGTCTGGATCTGCTGACAGCCTTTGGCGGAAGGCTTTCCTGCGTGTTTGATATGGGCAATTTCGTGTTGTGTGGCTCTCGCCCTTATCCCGATGGTTATGACCTGTTGAAGGACTACATTCGTTATTTTCATATCAAGGATAGCCTCTATCGGGGTGCCATTGTACCCCCCGGATGCGGAGAAGCCTCTATTGCGGAGATCTTAAAGGATTTTGCAACAGTTGCAGACAGCAATGTGTTTGTGACGCTGGAGCCCCATCTGGAAACCTTTGACGGTTTGAACCGTTTGAAGGGACAGGATTTTGAAAATCCCTATCGGTTTGAAAACGCACAGGTGGCGTTTCTTACCGCATTGAACAAACTGAAGGAGATAATATCATGAAAGAATATATGACAGATAAATTGCAGGTGAAAATCCTGCCCACCAGAAGTGAGATGGGCGCAGTTGCCGCAAGCGACATTCACGATTGCATTTTGCAGCTTTTGAAAGAAAAGAAGTCCCTGCGTATGATCTTTGCCGCCGCTCCCTCTCAGAACGAGGTGTTGGCTTCCTTGGTGGCATATAAGGATATTGACTGGAGCCGTATTCACGCCTTTCATATGGATGAATACATCGGCTTGCGGGGAGAGGATCTGAAGCAGAGCTTTGGTACCTTTTTAAACGACCATATTTTCGGTCTGGTACCCTTTGCATCGGTCAATCTCATCAATGCCCTTGCAACCGATGCCGATGCCGAGTGTGCACGCTATGCCGCACTGTTGGCAGAGGACAAAATCGACATTGTGGTTATGGGAATCGGCGAGAACGGACACATTGCCTTCAACGATCCTTGGGTGGCAGATTTCCATGATCCCAAGGCTGTCAAGGCTGTGGAGCTGGATGAGGTTTGCCGTCAGCAACAGGTGAACGACGGTTGTTTCCCTGAGATCGATCGCGTTCCCAAGCAGGCCATGACCCTGACCTGTCCCACGCTTACCGCCGCTTCCAATCTGTTTTGCATCGTGCCCGCCAAGACCAAGGCACAGGCTGTAAAGCGCACCTTGAACGACAGTATTGATGAGACCTGTCCTGCCACGGTTTTGCGTACTCACGATCATGCCGCCCTGTATCTGGACGGTGACAGTTCTTCT
>JAFTRT010000190.1 GCA_017462145.1 Clostridia bacterium | reverse complement strand
TGGAATCTTGGGTCCTAAGGGGGCAGGCAAAAGTGCCTTGGCCCGTCTGGTAGCAGGAATCCTCCTGCCCGATGAGGGGGAGCTGATCTTGGGGGAAACCGTACCGCAGGGAGAGCAGGAACGTCTGCTGTGGAAGCGGCGCATCGGATATATGCCCACCGATCTGCGTGCTTACGAGGATATGACCTTGTTTGAGCTTTTGTGCTTCGTAGGGGAGACCAAAGGCATAGAGGAAGACCGTTTGTTTCGGCAGAGCACCGAGGCACTTCGCCTCGTGGGACTCGCCGATTACAGCGCTTGCACCGTTCGCCGTCTTCGCTTGCATCAGCAGAGAAAGCTTGGGCTTGCGGCAACGCTGATCGGCAATGCCGAAACCCTCATTTTAGACGATCCCACCGCAGGGCTTGGCCGTTCTCAGGCCGAGGAGCTTCGCAATCTCATCGCCATGCTGGAAACGAAAAAACAGATTCTGTTGTTTACCCACGATCCCAAGGAGGCGGAAGCCCTGTGCCATACGGTCTTGATGCTGTCGGGCGGAAAGCAGGTGGCCTATTCTTCCGTGGAGGATATCCTGCAAAGGCTCAACCGAACCGAAACGGCTGTCCTTGCGGTGTCGTTGCGAGGTGTGGCTGCGGAGGAGGTCTGTCGCTCTTTGCGTACCTTGGGGGGAGTTCTTTCCTGCGTATCAACCGAGGAAACGGGAGGCGTTTGTCGCCTTCAGTTGGAGGCAGAGCCTTCTTATGACCGCAGAAAGGGTATCGAAAAGCACTTGACGGCGGAGGGCGTTTCGCTTCTCTCCTATGATACGGTGACCTTTCATCTGTCCGATGCCTTTGAAGCCTTGACCGAGCCGAAAGTCTCGGAACAGCCTCAAAGAAAATCTCGACTCAAAATCCGTCGAAAGGAGGCCGACCGATGAAAGCGATCTATTGGAGAGAATTAAAAAAGCATTTTCGCTCGGTTACAGGTCTTGTATTTTTGGCCTTGTCTCTGTTGGTAACGGGGGTTTGCTTTGTTTCCTTTCAATTGGTTTTGGGCGGAGCCGATCTGGATGACAGTGCTCCCATCATCCTGTATGGGATGGCCTTGTTGATGCCCCTGTTAGGATGGCAAATCTTTGGAAATGAGGGAGATCGCAAGGACGATTGGTTGCAAAGTCTGCCCGTATCCCGTACCGTTCAGATCGCAGGAAAACTGTTGGCGGCACTGACGGTGTTGGTGTTGGCCAACGGAAGTATGCTGTTGTATCCTCCCGTTTTGTCTATGCTGTCCAAGGTTTCGATGGGAGAAGCATATTCTCAGATCTTTCTGTTGTTTCTGTGTGAGCTGACCCTCTTTTGTCTGGTTTGCTTTCTGTTTGCTCTTTGTAAACGGCGGTGGGTGGCTACGCTGATCTCCTACGGCGTGATGGCGCTGTGGATGGCACTTGGCGTGTTTGTCGTTCTCCTGCCCAACGAAAGTGTAACCGAAGCCATTCAGGGGCTGTCCGTCTTTTATATGATGGAGGATATTCGCTACGGTCTTTTGGATTGGAGCTCCATCCTCTTCTTGTTGGCCGCATCTGCCCTGTTGTTTGCAGGTACTCTGGCGTTCCTATGCCGAGAGGGGAAGAGAGGGGCAAAGCCCGCCTTTGGCTCCAAGCAAGCACTTTGCACGGTTTTGGCCGTTCTTTTGGTCGGAACGGGTGCTCTCACCTGCTTGCTTCCTACCAAGGTCTCACAGCTTGACGTGACCTCTTCGGGAAAATATACGCTTTCTGCCGATACCAAGCAGCTTCTGCGTGATTTGGACGAAGACATCACGCTCTATCATTTGGTCAACGCTGCTTCCGACAGTGCGTATGAGCGCTACTGGCGTCGGATTTGTCAAGAGAATCCTCATCTGACCTATCAAAATCTTCCGATCGATCAAGCAGAGGAATGGTTGGCAGAGCGGGGACTTTCCCTGGTTGCCGCTGCGGATGGCGTGGTCATGGAGAGCGCTAAGCGATGCCTTTACCTCCCGTTTTCCGATCTGTTTACCTATACCAATGAACTGTTGGGTGTGGAGGGCGTGTCCTATTCCGAGTATTATAATCTGGGAATGCAATATTATGCCAATTATCTGAACTCCGGAACGGAGCAGGCCTACTATTATTACGTGGCTTGGGAAATGGGAATCCAAAAAAATCTCCGCGGCGATTATATGATTGCCTCCACCTTGGCGTACGTGACGGCCGAAACGGTTCCCACTCTGTATTATCTGACGGGGCACGGGGAACCGAATCTGTCCGAAACGGCTCTTTGGAGCGGTTGCTTGCAAAATTTTGCCCTTCCCGTACTGGAGCAATTTGTGACACCCGTCAAGGAGTGGTCACCCCGGAGCGGTGCGATCAGCGCAGATGCTTCTGCTTTGGTCATCAACAAGCCGACGGCTGACTTGACGGAGGAAGAGCTGACCGCCATTCTTTCCTATGCGGAACAGGGCGGAAAAATTCTGCTTTTGACCGATTCTGATTTTCTTTCCTTGCCCAATTTCAATCGCCTGACGGCAGAGTACGGCATGACGGCCGAAGCCGGTCCCGTGATGATCGAAGAGACCGTGAAGAATGAAGACGGAACGGAACGGAAGCAAGAGACTTCTACCGTGACGGGAACGGTTGATTACGATCACGAGGCACTGTCCGTGTATGCCAACGCTACCTCCCGTTTCCCCACCTTGACGGACGCAGATTCCATCCTGCTTGCCGAGGAAACGGAAACAGCAGATCTGTTGTTGACTTCCTTGCTGACCTCTCCCGCTGAGAGCTATCGGGCGGGAGCGGCTGATGAAAAGGGAAGCTACGTGTTGGCTGCTGCCGCCGAACGCCCCAACGGCATGAAGCTGGTTTGGGTTACCGGTGCAGAGGCGTTGAATGACAGCACGGCATTGACACAAAATCAATCTCTCTTCCTGACCTATCTGCTTTCTTGGTGCAGGGAGAGCTATCAAAATCCTGTTGCCGAGGGCGAATCGGTTCCGTTTACGGAGGCCAATCGCTCGGTAACCGCCACTCCTATGATCGTATGCGGTGTGTTGTTCTGCTTCCTGCTTCCCGCAGGCGTTTTGGTCACAGGGTTGTGCATTCGATTCATCAGACGTCGCCGCCTGCCGAATGCGGAGCGGATAGGCGAAGAAAGCTGACAGAAAGGAACTATCATGAGCAATAAAGAAAAATTTTTGACCATTTACCGTTCTTGCATCACCCGTGAGGGAGCGGATCGCTTTTTGGAATACTTGGAGGAGAAGACCGACTTCTTCACCGCTCCTGCGTCCACTCGTTTTCACGGTGCTTACGAAGGGGGCTTGTTGGAGCACAGCTTGAATGTGTATGAGTGCCTGTGCGACTTTGTCAAGCGTCCCCGTTTCCGTGAAAAGTACGGATTTACCTTTACAGAAGAGTCTTTGGCCATTGCCGCTCTTCTGCACGATGTGTGCAAGACCAATTTTTATAAGACCGAAATGCGAAACGTCAAAAAGAACGGCGTATGGGAGAGCGTGCCCTACTATACCATTGAGGACACCTTGCCCTACGGACACGGAGAAAAATCAGTCTATATTCTGTCTGCTTACATGCGTCTGACCCGTGATGAAGCCTTTGCCATTCGGTATCACATGGGCTTTTCCGGTCCGGAGGATGCCAACCAGGTGGGCAGAGCCCTTGAAATGTTTCCCTTGGCCTTTGCCCTTTGCGTGGCAGACATGGAGGCTTCCTACTACATGGAAGGAAGCAAGGTCAAAGAATAATCCGATCTGATTGGAGGAGCTTATGAATTCGCTTGGATATCCTACCCCTCATATTCAGGCAGAGCCGTCTCACATTGCCAAGACGGTGCTCATGCCGGGGGATCCTCTTCGCTCTGCCTTGGTTGCCAAGGAGTTTTTGAAGGATGCACGTTTGTTTAACAATGTCAGAGGCGTGCAGGGCTATACGGGACTTTGGAAGAACACGGAGGTCTCGGTCATGGCCAGCGGAATGGGCATGCCGTCCATTGGCATTTACAGCTATGAATTATATCACGCATACGGCGTGGATACCATTTTGCGCATTGGATCGGCAGGCGCTTTGACCGACCGTGTGAATCTGAGAGATTTGGTCTTTGGCATGGGCGCTTGCACCGATTCCGCATACGGACGGCAGTTTGTTGCTGAAGGCGGCTTTGCCCCTATTTGCGATTTTGACCTGTTGCAAACGGGCGTTGCTTTGGCTCGGGAAAAGGGGCTGTCTTACCACGTGGGAAATCTGCTTTCTACCGATATTTTTTATCACAATCGTTCCGACAGCAATGCTCCGTGGCAAAGCATGGGCGTTTTGGCTGTGGAAATGGAAGCCGCCGCATTGTATATGAATGCGGCACGGGCAGGGAAACGGGCGTTGGCCATTTGCACCGTGTCGGATTCCCTGGTAACGGGAGAGGCACTTCCTGCTGAGGAACGGCAAAATTCCTTTACCGATATGATCGAACTGGCCTTGGATCTGGCCGTACAGCAAAGCCGATGAGCAAGCGTGTTTTTTTGATTGTTTTGGATAGCGTGGGCGCAGGAGAAGCACCCGATGCCGCCGCATTCGGAGACGTGGGGGCGCATACGCTCCGCAGCGTATATGAGACGGGGCGGTTGCACCTTCCCAATTTGAACAAGCTTGGGCTTGGCCATGTGGACGGCTTGTCTTTCTTGGGCAAGACGGCATCTCCCATGGCTACCGTGGCTCGATTGCGGGAGCGTGCGGCAGGAAAGGATACCACCGCAGGACATTGGGAGCTGGCAGGCTATGCCATTCCGCATCCCCTGCCTACCTTTCCCAATGGCTTTCCGACAGAGCTGATTCGGCGTTTTTCTGAAAAAACCGGATATGGCGTGCTGTGTAATCTGCCTTATTCGGGAACCGATGCCTTGCGGGATTTTGGGGAAGAGCATTTACAGACAGGCAAGCTCATCGTCTATACCTCTTCAGACAGCGTGTTTCAGATTGCCGCCCATACGAGTCTTGTGTCGGAAGCAGAGCTTTACGAGATCTGCCGTCAGGCAAGAGAATTGTTGCAAGGTGCGGAATGGGGCGTAGGACGGGTCATTGCCAGACCCTTTGAGGGAAGTGCACCCGATTTTCACCGTACGGCAGGACGAAAGGATTTTTCTTTGACGCCTCCTTCCGGACTTCTGCCACAGACGGTAAAAGAACATGGTATGCAATCCATCGCCATTGGCAAAATCTTCGATATTTTTGCCGGAGTCGGCTTCACCGAGCACACGCCCACTCACTCTAACCGTGATGGAATGGCGTTGACACGGGCATGGATGGAACGGCCCTTTTGCGGCCTTTGTTTTACCAATCTGGTGGATTTTGATATGCAATGGGGACACCGCAGAGATGCGTTGGGGTATGCAGAGGGACTCAATGAGCTGGATGTCTGGTTGGGCGAGATTCTGCCTCTGTTGACCTGCGAGGATGCGCTGATGATCACGGCCGACCACGGCTGTGACCCTGCCTTTACGGCTACCACCGATCATACCCGAGAATATGTTCCCCTGCTTTTGTACCGACCGGGTGCCGAGTCCTTAAATTTGGGAACGGTTGACGGCTTCTCCTTGGTGGGAGAGACGGTCAAGGACTTGCTGGGGATCGGATCAAAAACTCGATAAAACTCGATAAAAGGAGAATGCTATGACCCCTCAACAGCTGTGGCAAAAGGCCGATGAAGCAAGAAACAACGCCTATGCCCCTTATTCACAATTTACCGTGGGAGCGGCGCTTTTGTGCGAGGACGGGAGTGTTTATTCCGGCTGTAACGTGGAGAATGCC
This sequence comes from Clostridia bacterium, assembly GCA_017462145.1. Next base: position 5,333 of record JAFTRT010000190.1, on the reverse strand, counting down.
TCCTTTTCTCCTACTTGCTGTGCCGAACGTGTGGCAATCTTTGGTGCCATTGCTGATGGCAAACGGCACTTTTGTGCGATTGCCGTTGCAGGAGGAAAGCGGGGAGAGGCAAGCGGCCCCTGTACCCCGTGCGGCGTCTGTCGCCAGGTTTTGGCGGAGTTTTGTCAAGACGGCTTTTCCGTTGTATATCGGGATGAAGCAGGGAAGCTGCAAACCTCTGCCATGGCCGAGCTTTTGCCGTCTCGATTTCATTTGACCAAGGAGAGCTGATATGTCTCAAAAACGTCGTTTGCGCCGTGCGGCAAGCCGAAGGGGTTGGATCCGTATGCGCTATTGTCTGCCGGCTGTTACCTTGTTGGTTACCCTTTTGTTTGGCTTTTTTCCGTGCCATTCCTTTTTTAGTGCTCAAGCCGGATATACCGACAGCCTTTCTCTTTGGGCGTGGCTGGGAGAGCGGTTGGAGACCTCACGGGGAAATTTGGCCAATACAGACGGCACAATCCTTTCTGCGGAAGCCATTCGATTCGTACAGGTGGAATTTGCCTTGCTGATTGGATTGATTCTTTGCTTCCTGTTGGGGGCAGTCGCCTGCGTTTATCTGTCCCTCAAGGCCCTTGAGATCATGCGATCTCCTCGGGAATATGACGGTGGGCGGATCTTGTTTATGACGCTGGTTCCCAATCGGATCGTATTTTGCCTGTGGCAGCTGTTGTTGTTTCCTTTGTTGCTCTTTCCCCATATTTGGGTTTGGTTGGCAGGGCAGATGCTTCCGTATGAGCTACGGATCTCTCTGTCTTTTGCCGAGCCGTGGATGATCACTGCCGTGCTGTTTGTTGTTCAATGCGTGCTCAGCATCCTGTGTGCAAAATGGGAACGGGTGGGAGATTGCGATGTGTTTTGCCGCCATCGTGTGGATCCGTCGGAAGAGGAGTCCGAATTTCACGGCACAGAAGAACCGTCTGAGGAGACGGAGGACGCACTTCGGCAGTTCAAGGCAGAGCAGATCCGCCGCCTGTTGGGGAATGATGGAGAGGATTCCAACCAAGACAAAACAGAAAAGGATTGACCATGAATCAAAGCTTACACGAACGCTATCTTGCGGCCAAGCGCCGCTTATTTGAGGCTTATTATGCCGATTTGAACCAAGAACAGAGAGAGGCCGTTTTCACGGTGAATGGCTCGCTTTTGGTGCTTGCAGGAGCAGGGAGCGGCAAGACGACCGTGCTGGTGCGCCGAATTTTGCATCTCATTCGTTACGGAAATGCGTATGCCTCCATCTTCGTTCCCCCCGAGATCACCGAGGAGCAGGTGGCAGCCATGGAGCAAATGACCAAGGCACCCAAGGAGGAGATTGCTCCTATTCTGTCTGAATTTATTGCAAGCCCTGCCGCCCCCTGGCAGGTGTTGGCCATTACCTTTACCAATAAGGCCGCCAATGAGATCAAGCACCGCCTTGCAACGGCGATGGGGGATGAAACCATGGCCAAGGATATTTGGGCCGGAACCTTTCACTCCGTTTGTATGCGGATTCTCCGTGTCCACGGAGAAAAAATGGGGTATGCTCCCGGATTTACCGTGTACGATGCATCGGATTCCGAACGAGCCATCAAGGATGCCATGAAGCAGTTGAATCTGGACGAAAAGCTACTGTCACCCCGTGCGGCTCAAAATGAGATCAGCCGTGCCAAGGACAGACTGTTGACCTGGGAGCAATACCGTCAGCAGGAGGGAATGACCGATTACCGGCATAAGCAGATCGCCAAGATTTATGAGGTCTATGCGAAGAGCCTCATGGCGGCCAATGCCTTGGATTTTGACGATATTATCCTCCAGACGGTGCGCCTGTTGGAGCAGAATGAGCAGGTGCGAGAATTTTATCAACAGAAATTCCGTTACGTATTGGTGGACGAGTTTCAGGACACCAACGAGGCACAGTTCCGCTTGACCTCCTTGCTGTGCGGCGGCCATCAGAATATTATGGTGGTGGGAGACGACGACCAGAGCATTTATAAATTCCGCGGTGCCGTCATTGAGAATATCCTGCAATTTGACCGCAAGATGGAGAATACCAAAATCATCAAGCTGGAGCGCAATTATCGCTCCACGGCGATTATTTTGGATGCGGCCAATGCCGTTATTGCCAAAAATCGAGGCCGAAAGGGAAAGAACCTTTGGACCGAGCGTCAGGACGGCCACCGCATCACTTGCTGTCACTGTAACGATCAGAACAGTGAGGCACGCTACCTGACCGAAAAGATCCAGGAGCTGGTGGCACGGAAGGAGGCTTCTTATCGGGATATTGCCATCCTGTACCGAGCCAACGCCCAATCCAGTATTTTGGAGAAGGTCTTTGTGAAAAGCGGCGTCCCCTACCGTATGTTGGGGGGACTTCGCTTCAACGACCGAAAGGAAATTCGGGATATCGTAGCGTATTTACAGCTGATTGTCAATCCTGCTGATCGGGAGCGAATGAAGCGAATCATCAATGAGCCCAAGCGTAAAATCGGCCCAAAGACCATAGAAGCGGTCGTGACCATTGCCGAGGAACAGGGAACTACCGTCAGCGAGATTTTGCGGACGGCAGACCGCTATGAGGCCTTGTCCCGTTCCGCTTCCAAGTTGATGGGCTTTGCTGAGATGATGGACGGCTTCCGTGCTCTGCTGAAAACCGATATCACCTTGGAGAAGTTTGTGCAGATCGTACTGGATCGAAGCGGCTATCGCCAAATGCTGGAGATGGCAGGGGAGGAAGAGAAGGAACGGCTGGATAACCTGGAAGAATTCGTATCGGGTGTGATCGAATACGAAGCAAATGCCGAGGAGCCCACCCTGGTCGGCTTTTTGGAGGAGACCTCTCTGGTGGCCGACGTAGACCGTTACGACGAGGAGGCCGATGCCGTGGTCATGATGACCGTTCACTCGGCCAAGGGATTGGAATTTCCCACCGTCTTTTTGCCCGGCTGGGAGGAAACGGTGTTTCCTGCTCAACAGAGCGTAAACTCCCCCGATCCTGCCGATATGGAGGAGGAACGGCGGCTGGCCTACGTAGCCATTACCCGTGCCAAGAACAGCCTTTTTATCACCTATACCAAGGAGCGTATGCTGTACGGCAGAACCAATTGCAATCCGCCTTCCCGATTTTTGCGTGATATTCCCGAAGAGCTTTGCTGCGAGGATCGCTTTGAGGGAAGTGTGCCTGTTCCTACCGTCAAGGTGTATTATTCCGAGAGCGGACGGACGGCCTCTGATCGCACCCGTTGGGACTCTCCCCGTTCTTCGGGTGTGAGCCATGGTTCGACCATGCCGAAAAAGCCATCGGGCGACCTATCGCTTCAGGCAGGCGACCGTGTTCGCCACGTGACCTTTGGCGACGGAGAGATCCTGTCTGCCCGTCCCATGGGCGGTGACGTGCTCTACGAGGTGATCTTTGATACCGTTGGAACCAAAAAGCTCATGGGTACCTATGCCCGTTTGAAAAAGCTGTAACAAATGAGAAAATCCCCTTTTTGCAGAAAGGGGATTTTCTTGTGTCACTCAAATATGCTTTCAATGATTTTGGAAGCGGAGGGGGGTGAATAACGCCAATAGGGCAGATGGGATACGGTATTGCCGTCTACATAGTATGTAAGAGGGGCGGGAGCCAGCTGATTGCGGCAAGCGTCGATCAGAACCAGCTTGATCTTCATACGGTCGGGGAGAATGCTTTTGATATAGACCGAAACGGCACTTCCCACCTTGGCAATGCTCTCGTCTGCCGTTCCTTCCCGAATCTCCGCAAGACCTGCCAGATTGGGAGCAAGCTCCACAAAGGCACCGTAGCTTTCCACACTTCTCACGATTCCGGCCACCGTTTGCCCTTGTGAGAAGTGTGCCGCATTTTCCTCCCACGTACCCAGAAGCTCTCGCATGCTCACAAACAGCCGTTGGTGCTCCTCATCCACGGCTTTGACCACCGTAAATACGGTTTGCCCTACCTGCAACCGATCCTTGGGATGAGAAATGCGGGAGACCGAGATACAATCCACCGACAGCAGAGAGGAGATGCCGCATCCAATGTCAACGAATGCCCCAAAGCTCTCCATGTGCGTGACACGGGCAGGAATGATATCACCCGGAATCAGATCAGATAGGTAAGATCGAATACATTCCTCCTGCGCCAAACGACGGGACAGAAGAGCGCATGGTTTGCCGTTTCGTTCTCCAAACCCCATCACACGAAAGGCAACGGGCTTTCCCACTCTTGTGATAACGGCAATGGGTTTTCGCACTTCACCCGGACGGCAAAAGACGGTGTCCTCCGGCTCAATGATTCCCGGCATACAGCCCAAATCGACGTGTAAACGCATGGAGCTGTCACATAACAGGGCGGGGGCCTCTAAAATCGTTCCCTCGTACATGGCACGCTCCAATCCCTGACGGGAAGACAGGAGCTCACGGTTGCGAGGATCCGACCACAGCATGCCTTCCGGCTTGTAGATATTCTTCATGGTTTCTTAAACCTCCGTGGTTTTGATATCCAACTATATGTAACGGACAGGAGAAAATATGCGGCAAAGCCTGCAAAAAAACAAAAAATGAAAATTAGCATTTGGGAGGAAAATGGGTGATTTTGCGAGAAAAAACGAGATAGTAAAGTTGTAAATTAAAAAAATGAAATTTTTTTCAAAAAAGGTATTGACAAGCGAAAGAAGTCGTGATATAATATGCAAGTCTGAAAACAAAACTATATTTTACGGAGGAAATTTGACCATGTCTACCTATATGGCAAAAGTAGAAACGGTTGAGCGCAAGTGGTATGTGCTGGATGCAGCAGGCAAGCCCATGGGCCGTGTCGCTGTTGTTGCAGCTAACATCCTTCGCGGTAAGCACCGTCCCGAGTTCACCCCCCACGTGGATTGCGGTGAGTTCGTTATCATCATCAACGCAGATAAGGCAGTTCTGACCGGCAAGAAGCTGGAGCAGAAGTACTATCGCCGTCACAGCGGTTACATCGGCGGTCTGAAGGAAGTTCAGTACAAGACCCTGATGGCAACCAAGCCCGAGATGGCAATGGAGCTGGCTGTTAAGGGAATGCTTCCTCACAACAGCATCGGCGCAAAGTCCGCTACCAGACTGAAGGTATTTGCAGGAAATGAGCACAATCATGCAGCGCAGAAGCCCGTTGCAGTGGAAGTAAAGTAAGGAGGGCATACAGATGTACACAAGTTCTAAACCGTATTTCTACGGAACCGGAAGAAGAAAGAAGTCCGTTGCCCGCGTACGCATCGTTCCCGGCACCGGCGTTATCACCATCAACAAGAAGAGCATTGATGAGTACTTCGGTCTTGAGACCC
>JAFTRT010000013.1 GCA_017462145.1 Clostridia bacterium | reverse complement strand
GGTGTGCGGTGTCGATAACGGACAGATTCTGCATAATTACCGTACCTTGGTCAACAGCGGGAAGAACTTTATCACTCGGATTCCTTTGATCCCCGGTGTGGTGGAGACGGAAGAAAATCTCACGGCTATCGCTTCCTTTTTGCGAGAGTGCGGTGTGACACGGGCAGAGGTTTTGCCCTATAATAAGCTGGCGGGAAGCAAATATGCCGCCCTGCTCAAGCCGTATTCCTTTGAGCCCGGGGCGGAGCTGCCGCCCTGTCGGAGCGAGGAGATCTTTGCATCCTTCGGGGTTGCAATCAAACGCATGTAACAAGGCGAAACAAACGAGCCGTCCGGGACGGCAGAGGGAGGATAGAATGACAGAACGAGTTCAACGAAGATTGGATGCGATCCGTTCAAAGGAGTATCGCAAGCATCGCTTGGTGATGGAGCATAGAGAAAAGCTGTTTGAGGGCACCGATCGTAGAATTTGCCAACAGGAACGATGGGCTTATCGCTTTCGGCATATGGTGGAAAATGAAAAGCCGATCTTGCATGAGGACGATCTGTTTGGCTTTAACCAATATCGTACTAAGGTTGCCTCTTTCGATAGGGGTGGCTTCAGCAATATTACCCCAGATTATGAAACGCTGTTGGCGGTGGGTCTGGAGGGCTTGCGGGCGCAGATTTTGGAAAAAAAGCCGACAGCCGATTTGCCGGCAAAAGCTTTTTACCGCTACGCCCTGTCCTGTATCGATGCGGCAGAGCGCTACGTGGATTCTTATCGAGAAGCCGCCAAAGCAGCAGGGGCTACCGAGCTGTACGAAGCACTTTGCGTGGTGCCCGAGCACGGTGCCGAGAACTACTACCAAGCCATGGTCTCCCTGCGCTTTTTGCAGGCGACCCTGCGTCTCAATCATATCGACCACGTGACCCTTGGGCGTTACGATCAATATATGCGGCCTTATTTTGAGGCTTCTCGAAAGGCGGGACAGACCGACGAGGAGCTGTTGGAGCTGACCGAGCTTTTCTTTTTGTCCTTGAACGTGGATACCGATATTTATTTCGGTATCCAGCAGGGAGACAATGGGCAGAGTATGGTGTTGGGCGGTTGTGATCCGAATGGCAATTCAGCCTACAACGATCTGACCGAGATTTGCCTCATGGCCTCTGAAGAATTGAAGCTGATCGATCCCAAGATCAATCTTCGCGTGACCAAGGATACACCGCTGTCTCTCTATGAACGAGGCACTCGACTGACCAAGCAGGGGTTGGGCTTCCCCCAGTATCTCAACGATGACATCATTATTCCCGGTTTAGTAGCACTGGGCTATGACTTAGAGGATGCCAGAAATTATTCGGTGGCCGCTTGCTGGGAGCCCATCATTCCCGCTTACGGTGCAGAGGTGCCCAATAAGGGGGCCTTTGATTATCCTAAGGTTATTAGCCGTGCCGCCAAACGAGCTTTGGCAGATGCCAAAAGCTATGAGGAGTTTTTGGAGACCGTAGAGGAGGAGTTGGAAGCCGAGGCGTATCTGTGGTTGGATGTGGCCAACCGCCATCAGTTCCCGTGTGACCCCTACTTGTCTTTGTTTATCCGTCCGTGTATTGAGCGGGGAAGAACCTACGGCGAGGGAGGTGCCAAATACACCAACTTCGGTTCTCACGGTGTGGGAATTGCCACAGCGGCAGATTCCTTGGAAGCCATTGAGAGAGCGGTCTTTGTTGATAAGATCGTAACGGGCGAGGAGCTTGTTCGGGCATTGGAGCATGACTTTGTGGGATACGAGGATCTGCAAAAGAAACTGCTGGCCTATCCCAAAATGGGAAACAATGAGGATTCCGTCGATGATAAGGCGGCCTATCTGATGGGGCGCTTTGTTGCACTGATGGGCAGCGTTCGCACCACCGACGGTGCCTTTATCCGCCCCGGAACGGGAAGTGCCTTGGAGTATGTGAATTCCTCTCTGCGAGTGGGCGCAACGGCAGACGGCAGAAAGGCGGGGCAGCCCTACGGTGCCAATTTCTCACCTTCGGTGACCGCACGGCTCAACGGCCCTCTGTCTGCGGTGATCTCCTTTACCAAGACCGATCTGACCAAGATCATCAACGGAGGTCCCTTTACCATTGAGATTCACGATACCGTGTTCCGCAATGCGGAGGGAGAAAAGAAGGTGGCCATGCTGGTGCAAGCTTTTATCCAAAGAGGCGGTCACCAGATCCAAATCAACTCGGTCAACCGAGACCAACTGTTGGATGCACAGAAGCATCCCGAAAACTATCCCAACCTGATTGTTCGGGTTTGGGGTTGGAGCGGATATTTTGTGGAATTGGATCTTCCCTATCAGAATCACGTGATCTCCCGCACGGAGTTTATGTGCTGAAATTTATCATTCAAAATAAAAAATCCCCGTTTGACGAAGTTCGTTAAACGGGGATTGTGCTTTTTATTTTTATTGGGATTGAATCTGTGAGCGGAAGTAGCCGCCGATGCGTGCCATGATCTCCAAGAAGGCGGGAACCAGCTCGTCGGGAACTCTGCGGGCATCCACCTGCGAAGCACTTTCAAAGCTCAGATCACCGTCGTATCCCACCTTTTTCACCTCATTGACAAATTCGCTCCAGCAGATGGAACCGGTGTAGGGCATGAGATGCGAGTCGTAATCCTGAGGATTGTCGTGAATATGGAAAGCACGGATGCGCTTCCCCAGAACGGGGATCACCTGGGTAAAGCGGCGACGCATCATGTGAACGTGGCCGGTATCAACACAGAAGCCAAAGCAATCCTTTCCCGCTTTTTCATTGAGACGGTCGATGATCTCCGCCGCCTTGTGGGGCTCGGATCCGATGGCAAAATAAAAATCGGTGGTGTGGGAAGCGGAATTCCACGTATAAAGGTTCTCCAAGCAGACCGTTACGTTGGTCTTTTGCAAGGTGGGAATGAGGCTTTCATACATTTTGATGTTCAATGCCTCACATTCCTCTTCGGTGATGGAATTGTCACGGATGAAGACACAAAGGCCGTGGATGATCAATCTGGGACAACCGATTTCCTCACAGAAAAGGATGAGCTTTTGGTAAATGTCGATTGCATAATCCAACACAAACGGAATCGCACCCCGTTGCGGATGGAAGGGGGCGTGCGCCTGGGAGATGACCAAGCCGTTTTCCTTTAAGTGCTTCAGGCGATCGGCATAGTGGGCACGGATTTCATCCATGCTGACGGTGGAAAGAGGCAGATCTTCTTCCGTTTTTGCACGGTTGACCGCACCTGCATCCCAAGGAAAGCCCAAATCAAAATCAACGCCCTCAAAACCGGCATCCTTCAGCATGCGGGCTCCTTTTTCCATGCCGAAACGCCATACGGAACAATCTTGAATACAAATTTTCATCACAAATCTCCTTTGTTATTTGAAGTTACCAAGAAAAATAGCGGAGAAGCCGCATCAAGGTCAAGCGGTTGCGAATCAGCGGTGCGTTGTGGTAAAGGTCGGGAAGCAGTTCCTCGGAGGAAAGATTGATTTCCTCCAGAGTGGTGCAGGCACCGCAACGGGAGAGCAGAGCCGTCAGCTCTTCCGCAGGGGGAAGCTCGGCAATCACCGAGCGGATTTCGGAAAGATGCTCCAAAACAGTCTGCACGGTCACCGAAAGGGCACAATCGGGGGTGTTTTCCTGCTTCAAAACGGGGGCAAGGACACCGAACAGTTCTCCGTATTCTTCATCGGAGGCTGTCTGATAGTCGGACAAGCCGGTTTGGATCTGTTCATTGGACAGAGCGGCAAACCGGTGATACAGATGGCTGACGAGGATCATACCAACGCCAACTTTCTCCCCGTGGAGGGCATCGCAACGATCCGACATGGTGACCTCAATGAAATGAGAAATATGATGCTCTGCTCCCGAGGCGGGACGGGAAACACCGGTGTGTTGCATGGCAACACCCGAAAGCACCAATCCGTACATCAAGGAAGCGGTTGCTTCCACGTCGTTCTCCTGCAAGCGGTCCAAGCCTGCTACTACGCTGGCCAAGGCCTGCTCCATCAGATCGACCACGTGAGGGCAGTAATATTCACCGGTCAGACGGCGTGCGATCTTCCAGTCTGCCAAGGCAGTGTATTTTCCCAGCATATCGCCCACGCCCGATGCGGTGAGACGAGTGGGTGCGGCGGCAATGATGCCGAGATCGGCCACCAGGGCGATGGGGGCACAGGCGATGACCGTCTTTTTGGTTCCTTGCAGCGTCATAGCGGCAACATTGGAAACGTATCCGTCTACGCTGGCGGCAGTGGGAACCGAAATGAATTGGATCTTACGTCCGTAGGTAATGTATCGGGTAATGTCGTGGATGGTGCCGGAGCCCACGGCAATCAGCAAGTCAAGGTGATCGGGAAGCTGGGCTTCTGCCACCTTTATGCTGTGCTCATTGGCGTGCAATCCGTCCGGATTCAATATCACCACGGTATCCGGTGCACAGAGGTATTCCACCTGCTTGCCTGCCACCGCATAGGTGTTTTCATCGCAAATCATGGCAATGGAGGAAAAATCGCCAAGCTCTCGGATGACCTCGGGAAGCCGAGACAGGGCGTCGGTCTCCATCACCACACGGCGTACGTCTGTGGTGTGCCGTTTTCCGCAAGCACAGTCCAAGGGGGCCAGCAGGGAAGTAAAATCAATCTTCATCATGTCTCCTTTTGGATTCCGTTTGCATGACGTATCATTTTGAAATGGCAAAATCGGATCCTTTTCCTATATTATACAAGAGCAAATGAAAAAAAGCAAGAGGAGAAGCAAAAGTAGAGAACGGATATTTTGGATTTCCCTTGCAAAGAGAGGCCTCTTTCTAAAAAATCCAAAATGAGATGCCGTTTGGCATCGCATTTTTTGTATTCAAAAACGATCAGCCAACCGTTCTCCTGTCTCCCATCTTAATAGGAAATTGTTTCGGGCTTGCCCGTCTCGGAGGAGCGGATGATCGCCTCGCAAACAGCAACGGTGACAGTGCCCTCTGCGGCACCGATGGAGGAATCTCGGTTTTCGTTGATGCAATCACAGAATTCGCTGACCTCTGCCCCCATGTTATGGCTGCTCAGGCTGACGGGGATTGGATGCTCGATATTTTGCATTTTCTTTCCCATGAAGCGGGAGACCCCTTCAAACTCCGCTACGAAGAGAGACAGGTGGGGGTGGTATTGTCGCAAATGATGGTACCCTTAGAGCCATAGATCACCGTTCGCATGGTATAATTGCGCTTACAGCCTGTGGAAACGAACACCTTTCCGATCGCGCCGTCCTCCAATTTCAAAACGGCAATGGTGGTGTCGTCACAAGGCCAATCGGGAAGCATTTTGTGGTTGGAATAGGAGACGCCTCTACGGGCTCTTTCCCCGTCAGAAAACGAACCAGATCCACTGCATGGTAACCGCCTCCCGTGACGGGATGACGTTTCAGCAGGGGATCCATGCGCCATCCTCGGATATCCGCATAGTCGTGGGCATATTCCGATTCCAAAAAGAAGATCTCACCGATGGTACCTGCGTCAAGGATCTTCTTGGCCAGTGCAAAGCCGGGGGCGACACGGCAGATCTGTCCCACCATCAGCTTTTTGCCTACCGTTTCGGCCTTGGCGATCATTTCTTTACATTCCTCGGCGTGTAGTGCTAAAGTTTTTTCGCATAGCACGTGCAAGCCCAAGGCAAACGCCTCACAGACCATGTCCCGATGGTAATGGTCTGGGCTGGCTACGCACACGCCGTCCAGTCCTTCATGTCTCAGCAGATCCCGGTAATCGTATAGGTGGCAACATTGCCGCCAAGCTCTGCGGCCACCGTTTCCATTCGTGTTGGGTTGATGTCACAAATTGTCACCACCTGTGCCTTGCCCGAGCGTGCCATGGCCAATGCATGGGAACGTCCGATTCCCAATCCGATTACGCCGAACTTCAACAGGATCCGATTTTCCTTTTCGCTTTTCAGAATGATTCCTCTTCTTGAGGATGGGCTTCAAAATACGAGAGCAGTAAATTCGCCTTGCGAATCCGATCGTAGGTCTCGTCGGAGAATTTACGGGAACGGTCGTAGCGATACAATCCGTTTTGCTCCTGTTCCACGTCGGTCAACTGGGTATAACACACACCGCAAATGCGGGGGTGCTCGAAGAGAACGGCCGTGAGACCTTCATAGCGCTCAATGAAATCCTGCTCGCTTTTTGCCGCCATGCTGTGGCTCCAACGATCGGGCGTTTCCGGTGCCCAATAGATGCCGCCGTATTCGCTGACCCAAAAGGGTTGTCTGGAAAAACGATTCTGCTTGAGCTGTTCCTGATGGATGGGGTTGTGGACGATGCTTGCATCCTCCGCCATGGGAGCCAGCTTTTCTTTGAGCGCTTGCGGTTTTTGCGTATATTCGTGGATGTCATACAGATCGGTTACAAAATGGACACCGCCCGAGGCATCGATGACGGGACGGTAGGGATCCATCTGCTTGGTTACGTGGTAATGGGTGGTCTGACAGATTTCGTGGATATCGTGGGTCCAATAGGACTCGTTTTCGGGACACCAACCGATAATGGCAGGGTGGCTGTAATCACGGCGGACCGTCTCCATCCATTCGGGAAGAAAATAGCCGATTCCTCTGGCATCACTCATGGTATTTCCGTTGGCGTACTCGCCCCATACCACGTATCCGAGGCGATCTGCCCAATACAGGGAGCACTCCTCGAACACACGTTGGTGAAAGCGTGCCCCGTTGAAGCCAAGCTCCATGGCAAGCTCAATATCCCGTTTCAAAAACTCGTCCGAGGGAGCGGTGTAAATGCCCTCCGGGTTAAAGCCTTGATCCAAAATGGTTTGCATAAAGAGTGGCTTTTCGTTGAGGTACAGACCGTCCTTGCGCAGTTCCACCGATCGCATGCCAAAATAGCTTTCCACACGGTTCGCACCGTCCAGCATCGGGGTCAGATCGTAAAGATTGGGCTGACCGACATCCCACAGATGCAGCTCGGAGAGTTCCAGCACCAGTTCGGCCTTTCCGCCGACAACCTGAGCCGAGGCCCGTCCTACGGATGTTCCGTTGAAAGACACTTCTGCGGTGACGGTTTTTCCGCCTACGGTCTCCACATCCACCATGGCTCGTCCTGGGAAAAGGGTGTGATCTTGGCGTAGCGGATGAATTGCTTGGGAACAAATTCCAACCAAACGGTCTGCCAGATACCCGTGGTGCGAGTATAGGAGCAGGCATAAGAATGAAACCGATCCGATTGCTTTCCAAAAGGCTGCTTTTTGGTGCGGTTGTCATCCTCCGCATACAAAACGATCTCGTTGGTTCCCTCATGCAGACAATCGGTCACGTCATATTCAAAGGAAGAATAGCCGCCTACGTGCTCTCCCACCTTGTTTCCGTTGATCCAAAGCACGGAATGGTAGTCCACGGTACCGAAATGAAGGATAGTTCTGCCCACCAATTGGCCTGCTGTCAGACAGAGCGATGGTACCATACGGCGGGGATCCAATCCACGTGTCCGATCCCGGAAAGCTTGCTTTCGGGGCAAAAGGGAACGAGGATCGTTTGGGGCTTTTCCTCGAGAAAAAACTCGGTTTGAAACAGCTTTCGTTCGATGCCGGAGTTGCCGAAGTCAAACAAAAAATCCCACTCACCGTTGAGATTCATCCAATGGTTTCGTACCAATTGGGGGCGCAGATATTCGGGGCGCGGAATTTGTGTTTTGGTTTCCATCATGTTTCTCCTTTTCGATCTATCGTCGCAGGGACTTGATTAGTTGTATTCTGTTATAAGAATGGTAGGATTTCAATATGTTTTGGTCTCAAAAAATTTTTTCTTTTCCGAGGCGAGACACAGAAAAACGGAACGGATGCAGATGGTTGCAGCCGTTCCGT
>JAFTRT010000189.1 GCA_017462145.1 Clostridia bacterium | reverse complement strand
GGAAACACATGAAATCCTATCTTCTCGCCTTGGACGAAGGCACCACAAGCGCACGTGCCATTTTATTTGACAAGCAAGCTCGCATCGTAGCCATGGCGCAACACGAGCTCCATCCCATTTACCCCCATCCCGGTTGGGTTGAGCAAGATCCCATGGACATTTATGCCAATCAATACGCCGCACTAACCGAGTGCATTGCCAAAAGCGGCATTACCCCCGATGAGGTGGCCGCAGTGGGAATTACCAATCAACGGGAAACCATCGTTGCATGGGACAAAAAGACAGGGCGCCCCCTCTGCAACGCCATCGTATGGCAATGCCGCCGAACGGCGTCAATCTGCGAAAAACTGGAACGGCAAGGACTGGCCGAGACCATTGCCAACAAAACCGGACTTCGGATCGACCCCTATTTCAGCGGAACGAAATTGAAATGGATCTTGGATCACGTAGAGGGGGCCAGAGAAAAAGCCCTTGCAGGAGATCTGATGGTCGGCACGGTGGACACGTGGCTCATCTGGAAACTGACCGAGGGGCGTGTGTTTGTCACCGACCGCACCAACGCCTCACGCACGATGCTCTGCAACATTCACACCGGCGAGTGGGATGACGATATGCTTGCGCTTTTGGACATTCCCCGTTCGATCCTTCCCGAGATTCGAAGCAGCAGTGAGATCTACGGAAGCTTTGAATGTATGGGCGCACGAATCCCCATTGCAGGAATCGCAGGCGACCAGCAAGCAGCTTTGTTCGGTCAAGGTTGCTTTACGGCAGGCAGTGCCAAAAACACCTATGGAACGGGATGCTTTTTGTTGGCTCAGACCGGCAATACCCCCGTATTCAGCCGCCACGGCCTGCTGACCACGATTGCCGCCACCGAAAGCGGAAAGCCCTTGGAATATGCGTTAGAGGGTAGCGTATTTGTAGGCGGTGCGGTGATCCGTTGGTTGAGAGACGAGATGAAATTTATTCACGAGGCCAAAGACAGCGAATACTTTGCCCGTAAAGTTCCCGACTGTAACGGGGTCTATCTGGTTCCTGCTTTTGCGGGATTGGGTGCCCCCTATTGGGATATGAGAGCCAAAGGAAGCATCCTTGGACTAACGGCAGGCTCCGGCAAGAATCACATCATCCGTGCCGCCCTGGAGGCCATTGCCTACCAGACCGACGATGTTTTGTCCGCCATGAACGGGGATATGGCGTTGGCAAATATGACTCCCGTTTCTTCCTTGAAAGTCGATGGCGGTGCCTCTGCCAACGGACTTTTGATGCAAATGCAGAGCGATCTGTCCAACATGGACGTCATGCGTTCTGCCAATCCCGAGGCAACGGCGGCAGGAGCGGCCTTTTTGGCAGGTCTTGCCGTAGGCTTCTTCCGCAATCGGGAGGAAATACGGGATATTTTGGGCGTAGGCGATTGCTTTACTCCCGCCATGGACAACAAGACTCGGCAAAGCAAAAGGGCCGGCTGGCACCGTGCCGTAGAGGCTTGCCGCCAACTGGCTGCGGCGGAAGAAGGAGAGGAAGACTGATATGATTCATCGACAACCCTTATCGGTTCCCTCCTCGGACGGCATTCACACGTTGCAGGGTTGGGTCTATGTTCCCAATGTTCCTCCTTGCGGCCTGTTTCAAGTGGTACACGGCATGACCGAGCATATTGGCCGCTACCACCGCTTCATGACCGACATGGCCGAGCAAGGATGGATCTGCTTTGGATGTGACAATTTAGGACACGGCAACAGCGTCCTCCGTGCCGAGGAGCACGGCTACATTGCCCCCAAGGACGGTTGGCTTTTACTGGCCCGTGACGTAGGGGAAGTGGCCAATGCGGTCAAGCGAGCCTATCACGCCGAGTCCCGCCCCTATTGTCTCATGGGACATAGCATGGGATCCTTCATCGTACGGTTGGCGGCAGTGCGCTTGCAAACCCCCGACAAGCTGATCGTGATGGGCACGGGCGGCCCGAACGGTGCGGTAGGCGCAGGGCTTGCCTTGATTTCCCTACTAAAAGTACTCTACTCTGACCGTCACGTATCTCCTTTGATCGATCAGATTGCGTTTGGTGGCTATAACAAGCGATTTGGCGGCGGAAGCGAAGAAGATCCCAAGCCGTGGCTCACAAGAGACGAGGCGGTAAGACGTGCTTATTATGCCGACCCCTTCTGCACCTTCCCCTTTACGGTCAGTGCCATGGGCGATCTGATCCGCTTAATCCGTGAGGTCAACCGCCCCGCATGGTTCCGTTCTCTGCCCAAGGAAATGCCCGTTCTGTTGGTCTCAGGCGAAAACGATCCCGTGGGAAATTACGGAAAGGGAGTGAAACAGGTTGCCGATATCTTAGAACGGGAGCACGGCTCCGTATCCTGTATTCTCTATCCCGACGTACGGCATGAAATTTTGAACGATACCTCTTATGAGGCCGTCTTATCGGACATTTTGGCCTTTTCCAAATAAAGCAACAGCCGTACCGCTCTAACAAG
>JAFTRT010000188.1 GCA_017462145.1 Clostridia bacterium | reverse complement strand
CTTGTGATAACCGAGCTTTTCGTAAAACCTCCAAGCATTCTCGTCGGATTGTGTGCTTGTCATAACATACTTATATCCGCAATTCTTCATGGATCGCTCCCATTCGCCCATCATTTGGGAGCCAAAGCCTTTCCCTCGGTATGCTTCATCAAGATAGATCAGATCAAGGAACGGGATGGTCTGCCAAAAAAGGCTGTAGCGCAAAACGCCTACCACGGGATCCTTCACGCGATGATTCTGACCGCCATTTTTGATGGAATCATCCCTCAGCACGTAAACTTGACCGTTCCAAATGCACTCGCCCAAGCGCGACGGCGGAATGTGGCTGTCTAACTTTACAATTTTCTGCTTGTCCTTACTTTTTGCAAGTTCAATGATCATGATATTCCTCGAAATTCTTTGAAGTTTTTTATCTGTTGGGTAGAAAGGCTTTTGACTCAGCCAAAAAACATTTTAACGCTCTCGTTTGCGCAGGACGGCACAGCACATCACTGCCATCCAAAGAATGATGCTGACCCCGCTCGAAACAGATGCTCTACAACCCTTCTTTTGGGAATCGTGGTCGGGATCCGTGCCGTCTTGGGTCGACGTGTCAACCGTATCAACCCTGCGAACCGCTCCGCATTCGTTACAGCTTGTGTCGGTATCGTGATCATAAACGTGATCGGCAAGCTTCACCTCACCGCAGAAGCATTCGCGTTTATGCTGACTCTTGCTGTACTCTGTCCAATCTCCAAAGCTGTGACCGTTGGCAGGAATTTCTGTAACATCCTTGCAACTGTCGCAACGGGTGCAATGGTAGGATTGACTTCCTGCCGCTGTGCAGGTGGGGGCGAGGTCGGTCGTCCACTCGGTACTGTAATCATGACCGATGGCATCAATCGTGCGTTCCTCGTAACCGCCACACACCGTGCAATTCCGCCGCTCTGTTCCCTGCTGTGTGCAGGAGGGCGCTGCGGTTTCGTACCAATCACCAAAGCGATGATCCACCGCTTCCCCAAGCACACGTGCCTCAATCATTTGGTTACAGATCGAACAAATACGCCCTTCTGTTTCGGCAATCAGGCATGCGGTGTCGGTCAGCTTGACCCAATCACCCAGGCTGTGATCACAAAGAGCCTTAACGGCAGTATTGCCGCTGAGCACGGTCCCCTGCACCGTTTGAACCTGTCTGCAGTCGGCGCACTCGAAATAATAGGGATCCTTGCCACTGTAACCAAAGAAGAGATCGGACACATTTTCCGTCAGCCAAGCAAACCATCCACTAATGGCTGTTTTTGGTTGATAATCATGCGCGCATACAGGCAAAGACTCTTTTTTCGTATTGCCGCATTCCCTGCAAGTGTAGAGCATCTCGCCCATCTCTGTGCAGGTTGCCTGACGAACTGTTTGAGCCGTGTAGGCATGGCCCAAGGCGGGAGTCATCTCGGTGTAACCGTCACCGCATACCGTGCAAGTGTAAGTAGCTGAGCCTTCCTCGATACAGGTGGCGTCCACAATGTGCCGATTCAGAGAATGTCCCAGAGGTGCAACGAAATCGGTAGCGTACCACTCGCCGCAAACGGTGCAAGTATGCTTACTGTAGCCCTGCTCTGTGCAGGTTGGCGGAACCTGCTCCGCCATACCGTATACGTGGTCTCCTCCGTTGTGAATGAGATTCAATACGAAAACGTGATCGCCGCTGACCTTCATACCGTTTCGGTATCCAAGCCAACCGTGAAACTCGTATCCAGGCTTATCGGCAACTTCAGGAGGCACGATCTCACTGCCGTAAGGAAGCTCCATATTGAGAAGCACGGTCATACCGTCCTCGGCGTAAAAGGTCACGCGATAGGTGTTCAAGCGCGTTTCCACAATGGGATGGGCCGCAATATCGACTGTGGAGGTCGCAGGCACCGTGTCGGCAAAGCCGTCACCATCCAGATCCCACCCAAGAAGCACGTCGGAATACTGCTCACCGCGCGCAAGAGAAAGATAGGGTTGGCGGATGACCTGCGCGGTCTGATAGATCTGACTGCTCAACAGCCTTCCATCCGTGCTGTAGAAATCGACGAAGATCCAATCCTTGCCGTAGACAACGCTGTTTTCGTTGTGCCAGTGCGGGAAGTTTTCATCCCAACGCACATCCTTTTCGTCAGCCTCGACGTAGATGGTGACACCCGTCACCTTTTGGAAGGCGTATTCGGACATTTTTGCGCCATTGGCAATCACGATGTTTTTCAACGTGAGCGAAATTGATCCTCCAAAATCAAGCGCCTTATCCTCTTCAATCTCGGTCAAAATAACCGTTTCGACGTTGGTCAGGTATTCCAATACAGATAGCTGTGTGCTGCTGAGTGTCACGAGCTTCAATTGATAACAGCCCTCCAACGCATCTGATGCGATGAAGCGGATCGTTCTGTTATGGAAATAGACGGTGTCCTCGGCAAGCTTGACCAGACCGCCGTCAATGATCAAATTGCCGTTGTGCCAATTGTCCTCATTCTCATACAGCGCCGAATACAGAAACGCTTCGTCTCCCACGTAAATCACGCTGTCGGGAATGGTGATGTCGGTAAGTGAGGTACAAGCAAAGAATGCCCCGCTATCAATATGCGTCACACCTTCTCCAATCGTCACGCTTTTGAGATTGGTGCAACCGCTGAACGCATCTTGTGGTATTCTTTGGACGCTGCCCGAGATCACAACGCTCTCCAGCGTCGGGCAATCCATGAAGGCACGGTAGCCGATCTCCAACACGCCCTCCGGAATGATCAGGTGACGAATGCCGGATAAACGCTCGATCGTGTACGCTTCCCCGTTAATGTCCGTGGGGAGCGTGACGTTCTCCTCGTCTCCGAGATATGCCACCAGAAAATATTGTCCGTTCTTTTTGAATCGGAAGCCGTCAGGGTTGTCGATATAACAACAATCACTATTTGGATAAGGTCGGATCATATTACCG
>JAFTRT010000187.1 GCA_017462145.1 Clostridia bacterium | reverse complement strand
GGCGGCATCCCCGTGATCCGTCCCATGATGAACGATCTTTCCTCCAACCGAATCGATCGGATCAGCGGCATTCTGAACGGAACCACCAACTATATTTTGACCGCCATGCGGGATCGGGATGCTTCGTTTGACGAGGTTCTGAAGGAAGCACAGGCACTGGGCTATGCAGAGGCCAATCCGTCGGCAGATGTGGACGGCATTGATGCCGCACGAAAGATCGTCATTTTGGCAGCATTGGCCACGGGCAAGCTGATCGATCCCAAAACCATTCCCACCGAGGGGATCACCGCCATTACACTGACCGATACCAAGCTGGCCGCCGCATTTGGCTACACCATGAAGCTGATCGGCTATGCGGAAACGGCAGGCGACAAGCTGTTGGCTTGCGTCTCCCCCCGTTTGATTCCCGCAGAAAATCCCCTGTGCCGCATTGACGGTGTGCTCAACGGAATCCTGCTCAACGCCAACATGGTAGGCGAGGTTATGTTCTACGGCCCGGGTGCCGGCAAGTTGCCCACCGCAAGTGCTGTGGTTGCCGATATCATTGACGTGATTGCAGGTCTTGACAAGCCTGTAAAGGCCATTCGTTGGAGTGCCGCAACAACAGACGATCTTTCTGACTTTTCCGAGCTGCGGTGCCGCCGCATGATCGTTGTCAAAGGCGAGCTTCCCTCTTGTCTGTCTGCTTATCCCACCAAAACCGCAGACGGTGCGACGGCTTGCCTGACCGACGAGATGTCCGAAGCAGAGGTTCATGCCCTGCTCTGCCGTTTGGGCGACAGCAAGCTTGCCGCATATCGTGTGCTGTAACACCAACAACCGAAGATTTTATCTATCAAAACGCACCGCAACATACTGTTGCGGTGCGTTTTTGGTTCTATCCAAAACCGTTTATGACTTCCACAAATGATGATTTCCGCTGTGAATGTGGCGAATTTCCCCCTTTTGAGCCTTTTGATATTCCGACGGTAACAGGCCAAGCTTTTCCTTGAACACACGGTTAAAGGTACGAACGCTTTGAAAACCGCTCTTATAGGCAATGTTGGTCAAAGAGTCGTTGCCTCGCTCGATCAGATGTCTTGCCCGTTCGCAACGGTACTGGTTCAACAGCTCTTTGAAACCGATGCCCAAGGTATCTTTCATGGCTCTGGACAGATGCTCATAGCTGTAGCCCATCTGCTCGGCGATACCGCCAAGGGAAATATCCTCGGTAAAATGCTCCTCCACGTAGTGCAGAATCTCCATCATCCAGGCCCGACCCTTGGAGGAGATCTCGGACAGCTCGCATTGCTCGGAAAAATCCGAGGTAATGGCATACAAGGCCGCTTTTCTCCTCAAAAAAGCGGGGGGCGCAAGATGCGTAGACTGTTTTCCAGTGGGAATACAATTGCCCAAAAAGCTTTCGCGTGCATAGGAAAAGGTGGCGGCCGACGGCACAAAGGTT
This sequence comes from Clostridia bacterium, assembly GCA_017462145.1. The sequence goes on along the minus strand of JAFTRT010000187.1, from coordinate 339 downwards.
GGGGTCTCGGTGGTCTGCTTTTTCATGTCCTTGGAAAAGGAATCCACCTCGTTGCCGGAAAAGACGACAATATAAAAATCCGTGTCCTCTTGACAAACAAAGCCGTGAAGCTGGTACGGAAAGATCAAAATGCTATGTCCCTCACCAACCGGGAAGACCGTTTGATCCACCGTAACGGAAAGATTGCCGTTCAACACACAGATCCATTCGTATCCTCGGTGGAGGTGAACAGGACAATCCCAGTTGTGATAAAGACAGGCATTGAAGATTTCCGAATTGAGTGAATTATGTACCTGATGGATCAGCATAAATCCTCCAAAATATCATATTTTGGCTATT
>JAFTRT010000186.1 GCA_017462145.1 Clostridia bacterium | reverse complement strand
GAAGAACGTGATCTATGAGCGTGTGATCCCCCGCAAGGCCAAGGGCAAGGCTCTGCTTGGCAATGTGGCCTTGATCTTTGCCTATTTGCTTGGAATCTTACCCGGCTTTTGGGTGCTGCGGATTTCCATTTATTTGTCGGTTTTGCTCTGGCTTGCAGACGGTATTTTGATTGCTTTGACCACCCGTTTTTTGCGGGTAGAGTATGAATATGCCGCAGAGGGAGACTGTTTTTCGGTTTCCAAGATCTACGGGAAACGGAGCCGACGGCTGGTGGTGGAATGGGATATGAAACATACCCTCATGACGGCTCCCGCCACGGAGGAGTTTTTGCCCATGGCACGCCGCCTTTCTCCCGAGCGAGAAATTGACGTCCTTTCCTCCCCACAGGCAGAAAATGTTTATATGACCGTGTTTGAGACCGAGGAGGAGGAACGGGTCATGGTTCGATTTGAGGCCGATGAAAAGACCCTGTCCATCATGAAGCGAGCCAATCCAACGGTGACAACCGTTCGCCCTTTGTCCAAATTGATCCAAGAGGAGAACCAACATGCTTGATTTTGAAAATGACCCCATTATTGCCGCTGTCCGTTATCGTGCGGATTTTGACCGTGCGTTGGAATCTGAGGTAAAAACCATCTTTTTGCTTTCGTCCAACATTAAAGACGTAGAAGAATATGCGGAACGTGCCCACGCTTGCGGAAAACGTCTGTTCATTCACATGGATTTTGCCGATGGACTCAGCAAGGACAGCGCAGGCGTTTCCTATCTTGCCACCAAGAAGATCGACGGGATCATCAGCACCCGTACCAATATTATTCTTGCCGCAAGGGATAACGGCATTGCATGCATTCAACGCTTTTTTATGATTGATTCCCGTTCGGTGGATACGGCATTGGATACCCTTCGTCAATCCAAAGCGGATATGATCGAGATCATGCCGGGCATTGCCTACAAAACGATTTCCTGTATCAAGGATCGTGTCAGTATCCCCATTGTTGCGGGGGGGTTGATCGAGCAAAAGGAAGAGATCATTCAAGCGCTGGGAGCAGGTGCCTCTATGGTCTCAACGGGTAAGCAGGAGCTTTGGAACGAATAACACCTTTATACAAAACAGCCGTCAGCAAAGGTTGCTGACGGCTGTTTCGTTTTATTTCTTCCAAAAAGAAGGGGTAAAGAGCAACAAAACAGGGAATAGCTCCAACCGGCCGGCCAACATATCCAAAATAAGGATCAGCTTTCCGGGAGCGGAATAGAAGGCGTAATTTGACGTGGGATCGATGAGATTAAAGCCGGGACCTACGTTGTTTATGGTGGTGGCCACCGAGGAAAAGCCGGTCAGAAAATCCACCCGGTCGGTCAGGGTGATGATGGCCAAGGAGCCTATAAACAGGAAGATATAGGCAGTTAGATAGGCTCGCACCGACCGAAGCACTTCGGTCTCCAACGGATGCTGATCCACCGTTACTTTTTTAATCTGTTTGGGATGGATCATCGTGGACATTTCCCGCTTCATGCTTTTGAACAAGATGATGATACGGGAAACTTTCATGCCGCCGCCCGTACTGCCGGCACAGGCACCGATGAACATGAGTAACAGCAGAAGAACCTTGGCAAATTCTGACCATTCGTCAAAGTTGATCGAATAGAAACCCGTGGTGGAGATGATGGAAGCTACGGTGAAAAAGCCGTGCTTGATTGCCTCACCGAGGGAGGGAAACAGATGCCGAATGTTCCATACCAGTAGGATCACCGATCCCAGTACAATGGCAAGGAAGGTTTTTAGCTCCACATTGAAGGCATCTCGCCATTTGCGCAACAGAAGCAGATAAAAAGAGTTGAAATTGATGGAGAACAACAGCATAAATACCGTTATGACGATTTGAATGTAGGAGGAATACTCGGCTGCACTGTTGTTTCGAATTCCAAAGCCTCCCGTTCCTGCGGTGGAAAAGGCGAGGTTTAAGGATTCATAAAAGCTCAATCCTCCACACACCAACAAGATACATTGCAGAGCGGTCAACACGAAATAGATGGCATAAAGGATCAGTGCGGTGGTTTGGATACGGGGAACCAGCTTAGAGACCGATGGTCCCGGGCTCTCCGCTCGCATAATGTGCAAATTGTGCCCACCGCTTAAGGGGAGAATGGCCATAACAAAGACCAAAACTCCCATCCCGCCTACCCAGTGGGTAAAGCTTCGCCATAGCAGAAGGGAACGGGACATGGTCTCAATCTCTTCCAAAATGGAGCCGCCCGTTGTGGTAAAGCCGGAAACCGTCTCAAAGACGGCATCCAACAAAGAGGGGATTTCACGGGAAAACCAAAAAGGAAGAGCACCGAAAAAGCTGAGCAGAACCCAGCTTAAGGTTACGATGACAAAGCCCTCGCGAGCGTAAATGGCAGTCTTTTTGGCCCTTGGAAAGGTCAACAAGAGACCAAAGATGATGCAAAGCCCAATGGAAGCCAGGATGGAGAAAAAGGTGTCCTCCCAATAGATCACCGAGGTGATGAGGGGAACCAACAGAAATCCGGCCTCAAACAGCAGAATCCATCCCAAAATATTGCGTATCATTCTGTAATTCATGGCATCCTCACTTCAAAATATCCGAAATGTCATGAAGTGCCAACAGCTTGGACACCACTACCACACGGTCTCCTTCCTCGATGGCATCGTTGCCTCGGGGAAGTAACAGCTTTTTGTTGCGCAGGATCGCAGCAATGAGCACGTTTTCACGGAGGGTCAGACGGGAAAGGGGAACACCGATGACGGGAGAGTCTCCTTTAATGAGAAACTCGGCGGCTTCCACTTGATCGGGGATGATATTGTAAAGGGTCTCCACGTTGCTTCCAATGACGTTTTTGGTTGCTCGGACATAGCGAACG
>JAFTRT010000185.1 GCA_017462145.1 Clostridia bacterium | reverse complement strand
TATAACACCGACTATTTCGGCTTTGATCACATGCTTGCCTCCACAGGCGTAGAAGCAAAGGGCAAAAAGGCCATCGTCTTTGGAATGGGCGGTGCTTCCGCAACGGTTTGTGCCGTTCTGCGGGACAAGGGTGTGAGAGAGCTTGCCGTCATCGGCATTGAAAACAACACCCCCGAGGAGCTTGCCAAGCATACCGATGCCCAGATCGTCGTGAACGCCACTCCCGTTGGAATGTATCCTGCCTGCGGGAAAGCCCCCGTCTCCCTCTCCCTGTTTCCCCAATGTCTGTGCGTATTGGACGTGATCTACAATCCCGCCCGTACCGCCCTACTGTTGGAGGCCGAGGAACGGGGCATTACCGCCGTCAACGGCCTTCCCATGTTGGTGGCACAAGCGGTCAAGGCGTATGAATTTTTCACAGAAAAGCAAGCCGATCCCACTTGCATCCAAACCATTACGGCCGCCATCAGCCGCCGCACTCGCAACCTGATTTTGGTGGGAATGCCCGGTTGCGGAAAAAGCACGGTAGGTCGGCTGCTGGCAGAGCGTCTTGAGCGTACCTTCTTGGATGCAGATACCGAATTTACCGCCATGCACGGCATCACCCCTGCGGATGCCATCCGCTCCTTGGGAGAGGATCGTTTCCGTGAGATGGAACACGAAACCCTTTGCGAGCTTGGCAAAAAAAGCGAGGTGGTCATTGCCTGCGGAGGGGAGCGGTGACACGGGCATACAATTATGCGCCCCTGCACCAAAACGGTGTCATTCTTTTCTTGGAGCGTGATCTGGACCAACTGGCCACCGACGGGCGGCCTCTGTCGCAACGGATGCCGGTTGCCGAGCTATACGCAAAGCGGATCGACGCGTACCACGCCTTTGCCGACCTGGAGGTGGCATCCACCGGTGTTCCGGAGAAAACGGCTGCCGCCATGGAAGCGGCCTTGGATACTTATGACTATACCTGCACTTGGAAAGGAGCGCAATCATGAAGCTTTTGGTGATCAACGGCCCCAACCTCAATATGCTGGGGATCCGTGAGCCCGGTATTTACGGAAAGCAGGATTTTCGAGCCTTGGAGGCCTTCATTCGATCCTCCGCCGAGGAATACGGCCACAGCGTAACGCTCTTCCAATCCAATCATGAGGGGGAGATCGTAGACGTGATTCAAGGGGCGTACGGTGTTTACGAGGGCATCGTCATCAACCCTGCCGCCTACACCCACACCAGCGTTGCCATCTTGGATGCGCTGAAAGCCGTGGGAATCCCCACCGTAGAGGTTCACCTTTCGGACATCAACAGCCGAGAGGAATTTCGCCGCCATTCCTTTGTTTCGATGGTAGCGGTCAAAACCATCTGCGGTCTGGGCTTTGAGGGCTACCGCCAAGCCTTGGCCTATTTTGCACAATAAAACAGGAAACGACGGGGCTTTCTGAAAAGAAAGCCCCGTTCAACATCCAAAAATCTGCAATGCAACAAAAAATTCACAGGGGAGGCTGACAGCCTCCCCTGCTTGTTACCGATCCATTTTAGCAATTCACATTGGGGTGAGGTACCTCAATGGAAACGCCGGTTAACGCTTCATCCCATGTAGCAGACAACAAAATCTCTTCCACCATCGCATAGTCCGCATATCCCTCAAAATTTAGGATGATAAACGGAGACTGGGTCGCAGCATACAGCGTGTAAAACTCGGATTCCAAATCAATTCCGTTTCTTTGCAAAAACGCAAGATTGAATTCCTCTACGGTCTGTGCTTGCCCCTCTTCATAGGATAATTGAAAGACGACGTCAATGGGATCGGACTCTGCCACGTGGGAAGCAAATTCTTCTCCATTCTTGGTGGTCACCCATTGATCCAAGGCGTGATCTTTATAACTGTATTTGACACACGGGGATGCACCGAGGTTGGTCTGCGTAGACGACTCTTCCTGAAAGCTGGTTGTCGTCTCACCATCCCCGATTGTCGTCGTCTCCGTCGGCGTGGTGGTTTCCTGTCCCTCTCCGCCCTGCTGACAGCCGGTTAAATTCATTATTACCAATATGGCTGTCAACAAAAATAATATATGAAGTTTTATTCGTACACCCATGTCATTACCCCCATATCAATATCTGTTGTGATTCTATTCGCATATTGTCTAAGTTGAAATGTTAATGTAGTATATGATTCATTGTAATAACTTGTGTATTCTATATTCGTTGATCCCGAGCAGGCTGCTACCGTTACTCCATAGGGGTCTAATATCCTGATATCATAATTCGTATGAACATTAATGGGAACCGTATCCCCTTCTTCCGGTTTTTGATAATTTGCTAACCATACAGCAGCAAATTTGATTTTTTTACCGGTGGAAACAGAAAGAGTTCGAGCCTCTCGGATCCCTAAAGAATTTGAATTATAAGAAAAAGAAAAACAATTCGTAGATGCCTCCAAAGCTTTAGTAAAATTAACACGGCCAGCACCTGCGTCTGTATCCCAATAATCCCCCTGACCATTGACTTTCGTTGCTCCTACAATTAACGATGCCATAATCGCTTCTGGATGAACCATTAATAATCCGTTGGCATCCATTAACATTGCAACAATACCAGAAACCATGGGGGTTGCCAAACTCGTACCTGACTGTAATTCATCGGTTCCTATTTTTATATTTACACCAGGAGCAGAAATAGTCGGTTTTCTAGAATTGATTCCGCTGTTAACACCATAAGAAGAACCGCTCCAAATATTATTTTCTGCATCACTTGCAGCAACGGCAATAACATTATAGCCCATTGCATAATTCGTGGCGTGGTGATCACCGCCATTTTCCAAATCAGGTAGCCCATCGTTACCTACGGCAGCAACAATTGTCATCCGATTGTACCGTACATGGTAATCTAACAAAGCACTACTCCAGTGATATTCGCCGTATAAATCTTCTGCGCTCAAACTGAGATTTACTATATTCACACCTGACTCTTGTAACCAATCCATGGCCTGTATTGCCCAACCAGTATTTAAGGCATGATAAATATACACGGCATCCACGCCCGGTGCCACGCCATTAGAACCACATAAAATTCTTGTCACATCAATCGCATGCTCATCAGATCCGAAAGGAGTAGCACCATTACAATACATATTTAACGAACTAAATTCCGAATGAGCATCATTTTCAATCGTGCCACCTGCTTCTATGATTCCAATTTTAACGCCCGAACCATCATAAATTGAATCATTCGCATCCATATCTGCAATCGCATCTTCGATAGAATAATAAGAAGCCGTCGCGCCCTGTACTCTAGTTGCTGTTGGTTTATACTCAACAGGAACACCTATATTAATACCTATTAAGTTTTCGTCATCTTCCAATGACAATATTTGACTGCTATAATTTTGATAATCCGCATAGGTATCAAAAACAAGTTGAACAAAGGGAGCATATTTCGCACTCACGATCTCATAATCTTCTGACGACTCAGAAAAATTATTTTCTTCTATAAAAGCTTGGTTAGCCGCCATATTTTGTTCTTTAATGGCTTGCCGTTGTGATTGCAAGGCAGCTTGAATCTCTGTATTGGTAGAACTAGGCGACAAGCTATCCTGCCAATCATTTTCATACGCTTCATAATCTAATTCAAAAACAACTTCTACGTTTTTTGAGCTTGTCATGTTGGACGAAAATTCTTGAGCATTATCTGTCATTACTACATTTGCATTGGCACTATCACTATAATAATACCTCACCTTGGGTAATGTCGCTTCTTCACTATCTGCAATTTCCGCATATATATTAACTGTAAAGCATGAAATCAAAATTGAGAGAGTTAAGCCAAAAGAAATTCCTTCAAAAAATTTTCTTCTCATCGTATACTCCTTTCTGAATATAATCATTCAAATTTCTAAAACTCATTGTCAGTTTTCCATAATTTTTATAATTTACAAATCCCACATGACATACTCACCTCTTTTCGTAGTTATTGCTCCGATTTTCCTAAAAAAGACAAAAGCTCGGCCTATGCCGAGCGTACGTCCGTTGTGATGTCCCTCTTCGATTGATTCGGTCGCACGCCCATGGGCGGTGTGATCGTGGTTTTCCTCGTACTTGATTATACCATATTTTTCCCGTCCTTGCAACCCCTCTCCCGTATTTTTGGGGCTTTGCACAAATGCAAAAATCAGTTTTTGGAAGAAATGACCAAAAAAATTTGATCCTTGCCCCTCAACCCAACGCCTTTTTCCATCTGCTTGGGTGCAAACAAGGGGCTTTTTTCTTTGAAAAAGCCCCTTGTTTCGGTAAGTTTATGTTCTCAATCCTCTGATCCGGAGATAATCCTCGATCATATCCACAGCCTGCTCAAAGCTCAGCTTGGAGGTATTGATACACAGGTCATAGTTGGAGGCATCGTTCCAAGCACGCCCCGTGTAGTATTTATAATAGGATGCACGCCCCTTATTGATGCTTTCGATCTTGGCCTTGGCCTCACCAGGTGTCATTCCGTACAGCTCGGTGACGTGCCGCAGGCAGGTGGCATCGTCTGCATAAACGAATACTCTGGCCACCTGAGGGAAATCACGCAAAATATAGTCCGAGCAACGTCCGATCAGAACGCAGTTCTGCTTCTGTGCCAAGTCTCTCATGATCTTGGCCTGATAGTTGAACAGATTATCATCCGAAACGAAATCCGAGCTGTCGGGGGGCAAAACCCACTCGCCGTAGCTCTGATTATACCGCTTGAACAGATTGACCTTTCCCCGTTCATCCGCACGGCCGAAGAGCTCCAGATTGATTCCGCTCTCCTCCGAGGCCAGTCGGATCAGCTCGCTGTCGTAGTAGTCCATATCCAGCCGCTTAGCCAGTAGCTTTCCAATGGTACGGCCTCCGCTTCCGAAGCCTCTGGCAATGGTAACAACACAGTTTGACATATCACGTTCTCCTCTCTTCCCGAAACAATCAGCGAATGGCGGCGATGAAACGCAAGAAGGCCTGCTGGCCTGCCTCGTTACGGGCAAATACGCCTGCATGGGTCAGAACCGTCTCAAAGGTGCGGCCAATCTCCTGCTTCAAGATATCCTCGGTATTATCCTCCGTAAAGGTGTAGCGGTCACGGAAGGACTCAAACCAAGTCTTATGCTTGGCAATGGTTTCATCCTCGGCAAAGTCTCTGCCCTCCAAGATAAAGCGGCGCATGGTGTCGATCTCGTCGCGCAATCTTGCGGGAAGAACCGCCAGACCCATGACCTCAATCAGACCGATGTTCTCCTTTTTGATGTTATGCACTTCGGCATGAGGATGGTACACGCCCAAAGGATGCTCCTCGGTGGTGATATTGTTACGGAGCACCAAATCCAGCTCATATTTGCCGTCACGGAAACGGGCAATGGGCGTAATGGTATTGTGTGCCTCTCCGTCGGTATGAGCAAAGACAAAGGCATCGGGATCGGAATAGTTGCGCCAAGCACACAGAATTTTTTCTGCCAAATCTAACAGATTCTTCTTGTCTGCACTGCACAAACGGATGACCGACATCGGCCAGCGAACGATGCCCGCCTTGACGTTGTCAAAGCACTCAAAGAGAATTTCGGTCTCAATGGGAGCCTTTGCCATGGCAAAGGTATAATGACCGCCCTGCATGTGATCGTGAGACAGAATGGAGCCGCCTACGATGGGCAGATCGGCATTGGAGCCCAGGAAATAGTGGGGGAACTGTCCCACAAAATCCAAGAGTCTTGCAAAGGTATTGCGGTCGATCTTCATGGGAACGTGCTCGTCAGACAGCACGATGCAATGCTCGTTATAATAGACGTAGGGGGAATACTGCATACTCCAGGGCTTGCCCGCCAAATTCAGAGGAATGAGACGAATGTTCTGTCTGGCAGGATGACCCGCATGACCCGCAAAGCCCTCGTTCTCACGGCACAGCAAGCACTTGGGATATCCGCTCTGTGGCAGGAGCTTAGCGGCAGCAATGGCACGGGGATCCTTTTCGGGCTTGGAGAGATTGACGGTGATATCCAACTCTCCGTACTCACCCGCATAGGTCCATTTCAAATCCTTTGCCACACGGTAGGTGCGAATGTAGTCACAATCCCGACAAAGGGCATAAAAGTAATCGGTTGCCACTTGGGGAGAGATGGCATAGTAAGAACGGAAATTGCGGATCACCTCACCGGGACGGGGCGTCAAAATTCCCATCAGAGAGGTATCAAACAGATCACGGTACACCACGCTGTCATGCTCCAACAGGCCATGCTCGGCGGCATAATCGCACAACGTACCCAAAATCTCCTCCAAAGGCTGATCCTGCTCGGGGGCATCTACTTCCTCATATTCGGAAACGTGAAGCGCCTCCATCAAACGGTTGGTCATAAAGATGCGATCGACCTCGTCGATCAGTTTTTTGCGGATGGCATAATCCACCAATTGACGAATGGCAGCAGAAATACGGATAGACATAAACATTCTCCTTATGTATAGATTCCAAAGAGTCTTATTCAATTTATTATATCACATTTTTTTCCTTCTGTCAAACATCTGACACCTTTTTTGAAAAAAAAGATAAAAAATTTCAGCTTCCCCCCTCCCTTTATTGACAAGATTCTTGGAATATGGTACAATAAACGTGCAATCAAATCAAACGGAGAGACATCATGACAAAGAAAGACGTGCGGATTCGCATTCGATCCGTGTTATATGAGGTAGAAGCCTCGTTGTTTTCCTCCGATCCCTTGGAGCGGTCGGAATTCAAGCCGGCAGACACCGCCCCCGAGCCTCAAATTTTGGAGATCAATTCGGTAGGCGAGCTTCGGATCGAGGACGGCCGTTGGGATGTTCGATACGATGAAACCGAAATGACGGGCATGAACGGTGCTTCTACCGCCGTTTCCTTTTCGGAGGAATCCGTCAACAGCATCAGCATGGTACGGGAAGGAAGCGTATCCACCGTCCTGTTATTTGAACCCAACAAACGCCATCACTGTGTTTACAATACCCCCTTTATGCCCTTTGAGGTCTGCGTGCATACCATTGCGGTAGAAAACCGTATTCCCACAGAGGGAACACTGGAGCTGGATTATATCGTGGAGATCCGAGGCGCACAGGCAGAACGCACCAAATTCTCCCTGCGACTGCTCTCATAGGAGGCATCGATGAAGCTCTTATTCCGTTATCTGAAGCCCTTCCGAAGTTTTATCCTGTTGACACTTCTCATCAAAACGGCAGGCACCTTGATCGAATTGGCCATTCCCTATATTTTGAGTCATATTTTGGACGTAGCCGTTCCCAACGGTGTGGTTCCAGTGATCCTATTCTGGGGCGTTGCCATGATTTTGTGCGCTCTTCTGGCTTTGCTGGGAAACATCACAGCCAACCGGATGGCGGCCAAGGTTGCCCGTAACGTGACCGAGAAGCTTCGCCACGCCCTGTTTACCCGTACCATGAGCCTGTCGGGACGGCAGATCGATCGCTTTACCGTTCCTTCCTTGGAATCCCGTCTCACCTCGGACACCTATCATGTCCACCATTTTATCGGTATGAGCATGAGAATGGGGGTGCGTGCCCCCATTCTTTTGATCGGAGGCTTGGCCGTAACAGCCGTGTTGGATCATCGCTTGACTTTGATCATGGCTGCTGTCCTGCCCTTTATCGGGGTCTCCATGTGGTGGATCACCAAAAAAGGAATTCCATTGTTCCGCCAATCCCAGCAAAGCGTGGATCGTATGATCCGCATTGTTCGTGAAGATGCAGGCGGCATACGGGTGATTAAGGCGCTATCCAAAACCGATTACGAGCGGCGCAAGTACGACGAAGCCAATCGCCGTTTGGTAGCCGACGAGCAAAAGGCAAGCGCAACCATGGCTCTCTCCAATCCCTTGGTCACGCTGTTTCTCAATCTGGGATTGGTCTGTGTGATCCTGCTGGGTGCTTTTTTGGTCAACGAGGATCGCTCTTCTCCCGGCAAAATTATCGCATTTATTCAATATTTTACCATGATCTCCATGGCAACCATCAGCCTCTCCCGCATTTTCGTCAACTATTCCAAGGGAGCGGCCTCGGCCAAGCGGATCGAGGAGGTCATTACCACAGAGGAGGATCTGACCCTCCGCTCCGAGGAGGAGCTTCCTCCCAAGCAAGGGGAGGAACATATCGTGTTTGAGCACGTATCCTTCTCCTATCTGGGGCATAAGGACAACCTTTCCGATCTCTCTTTCTCCGTTCCGAAAGGAGGAACGCTCGGTATCATTGGAGCCACGGGAAGCGGCAAAACCACCCTGCTGGCACTTTTGATGCGTCTGTACGACACCGATTGCGGAAGTATCCGCATTGACGGACGGGACGTGCGCACCATTCCGAGGGAGGAGCTGTCCTCTCGCTTTGGTGCTGTCATGCAAAATGACTTTCTCTACACCGAAAGCATTGCAGAAAACATTCGTTTTGGCCGCCCCTTAACCGAGGAAGCGGTTCAACGTGCCGCCCGTCTTGCAATGGCGGAGGAATTTATCACCGCCTACGACGACGGCTATGACCATCTGTTGGTGGCGAAGGGAGCCAACCTCAGCGGCGGCCAGAAGCAACGGCTCCTCATTGCCAGAGCATTGGCCGGCGACCCCGACATTTTGATTTTGGACGATGCCTCCTCCGCATTGGATTACAAAACCGATGCCGCTCTGCGCCGCAATCTGCGGGAGCAAATGAAAAACAGCACCACGCTGATCGTAGCCCAACGGGTCAGCTCGGTCATGTACGCCGATCGGATTCTGGTTTTGGACGAGGGACGAATCATCGGCTCGGGCACGCATGAGGAGCTGTTGCGCTCCTGCTCCGTTTACCATGAGATCAGCCGTTCGCAGATCGGAGGTGCTATCCTTGAATAGATCCATGCCCATGGGCGGAAAAGCAGGTCGGGCAGGCCCCGACGTAAACATGAGCAAGGAAAGCCGCAATGCCGTACTCAAACGCATTGCCTCTTATCTGCTCGCACATAAGGGCATGGTTCTGCTGTGCTTCCTTTTGATGCTGTTGTCCAATCTGCTATCTCTTGCCACCCCAAAGCTGTCGCAACGGGCTATCGATGCCATCGAACCGGGTGTGGGCAAGGTTCATTTTGAAGCGGTCTTTTTCTATTGTGGACTCATGCTTCTGTTTTACTCCC
>JAFTRT010000184.1 GCA_017462145.1 Clostridia bacterium | reverse complement strand
TCTGATATACCAGATTATCCGAGGCGGGCGTCTTGAAATCTCCGTCAACCTCACGCAAGAGAATGATACCCGTGCTGGCGGTGCCCGTCAGCATACCAAACATGGCAAGGAACTGCTCCTCGACGTATTCCGGGAAAAGCGTTTTGGCAACAATGCGGTTGTATATGTAGGTGACCAGGAGTCCGACCACGCCCAAAATGAGCATGATGCCCCAGTAGTTTTCCAGAATATCCAAGCGGATTGCTGCAATGCCCGCGACGACCATGATGTCAAAGAAGAAGTTGCTGGCTCGTGTCATCACGAAGTTGTTGGTATATTTTCTTCTGATGATGCCCTTTTTGTTCAAGAAATTGAGCAGCGTTTTGATCAGCGTGGCGCTCAGTACGCCGAGAAGGAAGTTAAAGCCGTAAATGACCGCACGCATGCCGGGGAGCAGTGTGCCAAGTACGAGCATGAGCACATATGCTACCATATAAGCGACCATGATCAATGCGATTTGCACGGTCATTTTGTCGATGCTCTCTTGCATCGGGATCTCGCCGTCGGTCTGCACCTGCTCGGTGTGTAGGCTGCCGTCCTCGCGAGAGGAGTGGACCAGCTTGCCGCGCTTTTTCATGATGTTCAGGTGCACCACACCGCCAATGCTGGCAGAGAGGAAGCCAAGTGCAGCAATGGTCAGGCCAAAGCTTTTGCCGCCGTCAAATCCAAAATCGGTTTCATAAATATTGCCGTAATTGAGCGCTTGCCCGGTGCCCTGGCCGTAGCCAAAAGGGAGAAGAACACCGGCGGCGGGGAAGAAATCCTTGATGACCAGGGCGGCGATCATGGTAATGCTAAGGCCTACGATGGCTTGTACGAGGTAGGTGGAAACCGTGGTTACGCCGGTATTGAAGATCTCGGAGGAGCGTTGCTTCGTCAGCTTGCCACCGGTTGTTTTGAAGGCGGATGCGATGAAGCCCAAGGCCAGCGCGTGGTATGTGATCACCTCCAGTGTTGCTGTGCCGGATTCGCCGAAGGCCGCGCTGTCAAAGAATTTTTCGCCTGTAACGGCAGACCAGACGCCTGATACGAAAAGCAGTACCACACCGCCCAGAACCGAGGTGGGAATTAAAGAATTCCTCAGAAAAGGAAGCACGCGTTTCAGAATATTGGCAACCAACAGACTGCCCAGCAGAGCGGTGATTAGGAGTACGAAGCCCCACACCTTAAAGTCCCAAAAATTTGACATTTTGATCTCCTTTGACAATGTTTTTGTAACGGTGGTAGAAGTGGACGTATTTCAGTGCGTTGAAGCGCTTTCCACTCTTGATCTGATAGATTTTGCCGTCGGAATAAACGTTGAGCTTGTTACGACCCAGAACGGTGATGGCAAGGGTGCTTTCATAGGGAAAAAGATGCGTCTCGCTCTGGCCGGTTGCCACTAACCGATCTCCGTAAAGGGAGAGGGTAACGTTCTTTTCAAGCAGAACCTTTCTCTCATACGGAATGACCTCGTACAGATCACACGACTCGGTATAGGAGGGTGCATCGGTCATGGTGGTCAGATCCAGGCTG
>JAFTRT010000183.1 GCA_017462145.1 Clostridia bacterium | reverse complement strand
CCCAAGGCTTGGTTCCTCAACTCTGTTAACCCCATGGCAATGCTGACGGGTTATATGCAGAGATACACCGACATCAAAACCATCGGTCTTTGCCACAGCGTGCAGGTTTGCTCCAACAGCCTTTTGACGCGTGTGGGCTTGATGGATCCCGAAACCGATTTGGACGTCAAGAGACCCATTCGGGAAAAGATTGCCGGTATCAACCACATGGCGTGGCTTTTGGAGATTGAGGATGCAGACGGAAATGACCTGTATCCCGAGATCCGCCGCCGTGCTTGCCAGATCTTGGAGAATCCCCCTGAGGATTTCAAGGACCTGGTCCGCTTTGAGTACATCCGCCGCTTGGGCTACTATTGCACCGAGTCCAGCGAGCACAACGCAGAGTACAATAACCTCTTTATCAAGTCCAAGTATCCAGAGCTGATCGATCGCTACCGTATTCCCCTTGACGAGTATCCTCGCCGCTGTGTCAACCAAATTGAGAAATGGAAGACGCAGAAGGAAGAGTTCATCAACGGCAACGTTTCTCACGAGCGCTCCAAGGAGTACGCTTCTCGCATCATGGAGGCCATGGTCACCGACGTTCCTTATAAGATCGGCGGTAACGTGCTCAATACGGGTCTGATCACCAACCTTCCCAAGGAAGCTTGCGTAGAGGTTCCTTGCTTGGTCAACAAGATGGGCATTCAGCCCACCGTCGTTGGCGACCTGCCCGTTCAGTTGGCAGCCATGAACCAGACCAATATCAACCCTCAGCTGCTGACCATTGAAGCTGCTGTTACCAAGAAGAAAGAGCACATCTATCATGCTGCTATGCTGGATCCCCATACCTCTGCAGAGCTGTCCATCGACGACATCGTTGCCTTGTGTGACGATCTGATCGAGGCTCACAAGGGCTGGCTTCCCGAATATCACTGATCATCGAAAAAGATCCCACTCGGAAATCCGAGTGGGATCACTTTTTTACTTTTTATCGAAGAGAAATGCGGGATTGAGGAGCTGATCCCCAACCGTACAGAGAAGCAAAACACCGTTTGCGGAAGCGGTGGCACCCATACCGGTTCTTCCCACTGTTTCCCCGCATCGGACGTAGGCTCCCGTTTCCGCTTCTGTACTGCTTAGGTGGCAGTACCAGGTTCTCAACCCAAGACCGTGTTCCAGGACAATAAAATGACCCAAAAAATCAGAATATCCCTTGTGGATGACCAAGCCGCTTTTGACCGCCGCAACCGCCTGTTCCTCTGAATCGGTGGCCAAATACTCCACACCGGGGGACTGGAAGGAAAGGGAACTGCCCTGACAAAATACCGTTGCGCCAAACCCGTATCCTACATAGTCGGTTTTTCCAAGCGGGAGACATACATCGTTGGGAGAATAAAACAGGTTGCTTTGAGGCGAGAGCAGGGGCGCAGCGAACGCAGAGATGGGATACCGTTCCAACTCTCGTAAAGCATCACGCCATAGAGGACGATCATCCTCTATCGTATAGTCGGGAAGGGCGGCTGTTGGTAAGAGCCGAACGGAAAAGGCTTGCTCGGTAGCGCCGTAGCTGACGGAAAATTCAAAAGAAGAGAGGGATATGTGAGAGGGGAATACCAATAATGCCTGTGCGGTCGTCCCCGTTGTATAAAAGACGGGATCCGGAACAACCTCACCGCCATCGGTCAGATTGGAAAAGGTCAGCCGAGACGGATCGAAAATGTTGGTACAGCTCAGAAGCACCGCACTTCCTTTTCTGGTGGCAGTCCGCTCTAAAGAAAAGACGGCGCGATCCCGTATTTTGACCGAAAACTCATAGGATGCACTGCCATAATAGGTTCCGTCTTCATGCTCGTTCCAGTAAGCTGTTACAGCCATACGGGCAGGCTCTCCAACCACTTCCTCCAGATTTAGATGCGTTCCCGTGTAGATCGAATGGCCTTCTTCATCGAAAACCTCAATTTGACAGATGTCGGGTTCTGCTGAAAAGGAGAGGGAAAGAGCGCCCGGCATGTCATAGGAACGGGAAAGCTCGTCCGTTGTGGGATTGAGATGAGCTTCCGTATATTGATGATCCCAATTTTTATAATGCCAGCTCACAGACTTGGGGGTGACTGCCTCTCCGTCCGAGGTCACAAGGGCAGGGAGGACGGCGTTGCCGTAAAACGGCTCGGCATAATGACGGGAAAAGAAGCGGTCGCACACCGATTGCTCCAAGCGATAGACCGTTCCGCTTTCGTCCATGCAATAGCTGTCATTGGCGGCCAAGGAAAAATAACAGGTGTAAGAAACCGTTCTGCTTTTTTCTCGCAAAACGGAAGAGACCGATGTCAACGATGCCAAATCCTTGGCCGTTTTGTTGGTCTTAATCTTGGTGCTGTCCATGGTTTGAAGCAGTTCAACCAGACTGCCGGACGGAATGTAATCGGAGGCGGCTTCCTCCCCGGCAATCATCGTGCCGTCGGCGGTATAAAGCTCGGCCCGGATCTTTTCCGATTGAAATACCGTAATGGTATGATCGGATACGTATATATATAGGAAAGCAAAAAAAGAGGGAAGCAGAAGAAACAGTGCGGCAACGGTCACGAGGACGAGCCGACGAATCCCAAAGCGAAGGATCCGATCTCTCAAACGGCCAAGTAGCGCACGAGCTTGTTGCATAAAATCCCCTCCTTTCCGAAACATGACAGGCATTTGCCCATACATCTCTATTATACACCATTCCGCAAGATCGGTCAAGTCGTTTTTTTGGATTTTCCTTTACGGGCTCGCCACGGCAAGGCCGTACCCTTCGGCATAAGCGGCGGCGTAAGAATCTTTCGGACAGCTTACGGTCAATCCCGAAGCACATCCGTCAAATGCCCCGTGTCCGATGGAGGTGATGCTGGCAGGCAGGTAGATCGAACGCAGGGCGGCACAATCCCGAAAGGCAAACCAATCAATTCGCTCGACTCCGGGGCTCACAGTGACCTGCTCCAAAGCGGAGGCGGCAAAAGCTTGCTCGCCAATGGTTTGCACAAAGTATCCGTCAATTTGCGAGGGGATTACTAACGTGGTATCCTTTCCTGTGAATCCTACGATGGTGGCGTATATTCCATCTGTGGTATAAAGAAAGCGGCCGTCTGTTTCTTCGGTTCCGGTTGTGCTGTCTGATTCAGACTCCAACGGTTCGGTGGTTTCTTGCGCTTCGGAGCTTAACTGCTCCAGCGCTTCTTGCAACTTTTGTGAAAGCAATTCGTATGCCTGGGATTGTTGTTGGTTGCTTTTTCTCAGCTCGTCCAATTGCCGCATCAACTCCGCAATCTGAGCGTCGTGGTAGGATGGTACTGTGGTTTCTGACCCACTTGGCTCGGTAGCGTTGCAGGAGCATAGGAAGCTCAGTAATATGAAAATGAAGATCAAAAAAGAAAGGTTGGATTTCATGATCCCTCCGACGGTAGAAAATTCCTTTCGGTCATGAAAGGTAAGAACAGCATAACACGGAGAACGTAAAAAACCAAGAACATTTTGTCGAACAGAGAAAAACCTTTGCGGGAAAATCACCAAGCCCGCCTGTTTGAAAAAAACGATGTCTCTTTTGGGCAAATGCAGACGAAGGATAAAAAAACACTTGACAAAAGAAGGAAAAGCGTG
>JAFTRT010000182.1 GCA_017462145.1 Clostridia bacterium | reverse complement strand
TCTCTGCCTTAAAGCGATCGACCATCCAATCAATGACTCTCTGGTCAAAATCGTCACCGCCCAAGCGGTTGTTACCTGCGGTAGCAAGAACCTCAAATACACCGTCAGAGATTTCCAACAACGATACGTCGAAGGTACCGCCACCCAAGTCGAACACCATGATCTTCTGATCGGTCTCCTTATCCATGCCGTAGGAAAGTGCCGCTGCGGTAGGCTCGTTGATAATACGGAGAACCTCCAGACCTGCGATCTTACCTGCGTCCTTCGTTGCCTGTCTCTGTGCGTCGGAGAAGTATGCGGGAACGGTGATAACGGCCTGGTTAACCGTCGTTCCCAAATATGCCTCTGCATCTGCCTTCAGCTTTTGCAAAACCATTGCGGAGATCTCCTGAGGCGTATAGGTCTTGCCGTCAATCTCCTTCTTGTAAGCGGTTCCCATTTCACGCTTGATACTGATAACCGTCTTATCGGGGTTGGTGATAGCCTGACGCTTTGCAACCTGTCCCACGATACGTTCGCCGGTCTTGGTGAAAGCCACAACGGAAGGAGTGGTTCTTGCTCCTTCGGGGTTGGGGATGACGATGGGCTCACCGCCCTCAAATACTGCTACACAAGAGTTGGTCGTACCCAAATCTATACCGATAATCTTTCCCATTTTCTTTTCCTCCTTTGGGATGTTTTAATTGACTGTTTTATTGTTATTGTTGTGAATTTGAATTTACTTTTATGCAAACCCCTATAGTTTGCAACCTTGACCATGGAATACCGAAGAACCTTATCTCCCTTGATATATCCTTTCATAAAGACCTCGACGACGGTATTTTCTCCCACCGTTTCGTCCTCTACGTGCATCACCGCATTATGAACATTGGGATCAAAGGGGCATCCCTGTGCTTCGATCTCCGTAACGCCCATTTTGGCAAGCACCTCCACAAAGCTCTTTCTGGTCAGCTCCACGCCCTTGGCCATGGGAGCTTCGGGATCTTCTTGACCGTATTCTGCCGCTCTGTCCAAATTGTCCAGAATCGGAAGGATCTGTGTCAGCGCATCCACGTAGGCATCGGTATAAATACTCTCCTTTTCCTTGGTACTGCGCTTTCTGAAATTTTCATATTCAGCCATCAGGCGAAGATATTGATCATTCCGCTCGGCAAGCTCCCGCTCCTTGGCAGCCAGCTCCTTTTCCAAGCGAGCAATTTCACTCTCCGCTTTCTTCAATTTTTTCTTATCCTTACCGGACAGCTTTTCCTCCGGTTCTTTGTCCTTCTCCCCACAGGTCGATTCCTCCGAGCACGCTTCGGTTTGTTCTCCTTCGGGTTCGGACACCTTCGTCTCGGCTGCAGACGCATTCTGCTCTGCCATCATTTCCTCGGCTACCGTTTCTTCGGTATCGGCCGCTTGCTTACGTTCCTCCATTGGTTTCTCCTTCCTTGCTCTTTCCTTGTCCGAGCTGTCGTTCTTCTTCCATCATATTGCTGATATTTTCCGTAATTTCGCCCAAGGTCTCCAAAACCTGCTTATAATTCATTCGCCTGGGTCCCAGAACACCAACCACACCAACGGTTTTGCCGTTTTTCCGTATGGGCTTGAACACCAGAGAAGAATTATTCATCACCTTCACGGGACTTTCCGAGCCGATGACCACATTGATGTCATCCCCTTCTGCCGTGGAGACCAGATCCAGAATCTCATCCTGTTGCTCCAGCGTTCCCAAAAGCTGTCCGAAGTGTGCTGTGTCCGAATACTCCGGATATTGAAGCAGATGATTGAGGCCCGAAAGCCGCATCTCTCCTCCGTCGATCTCATTCATCACTTCATAGATCCGCTTGACCGTGGGATTGACCAAAAAGGCCGCATCCCCCATGGAATCCTCTAAACTCATAATGATGGGCAGCGTGATCATTTCCGCCCCCAGACCGCAAAGCACATCGTTCAATAGCGTGGAAAGCCGCTCCAGATCTCGTTCGGAATGAGGGTCCTTCGTTTTGACCTTTTTGGTTTTGATCGTTCCGCCCGAGGTGATCATGACCATGGCAAATTCTCGATCACTGATGGAAACCAACTCAAACTTGGACATGGTAACCGAATTGGCTTTGGGCTTAATGGCAATGCCGGTATAATTGGTCATACTGGAGGCCAGCTTGGATGCAGTTTCCAAAATTTGATCGATCTCGGTCATCTTGATCTTCAAAAGCTGATTGATCTGCGCTACCTCATGCGTTGTTTTGGCGTACTGCTCGACCAAAGAATCCACATAAAAGCGATATCCCTGCTCACTTGGCACTCGGCCGGCTGAAGTATGAGGCTGTTGCAGATAGCCGAGCTGTTCCAGCTCCGCCATCTCGTTTCGGATGGTTGCAGAGGAACAGGACAGCAGATTGCTCTGCAAAATGGACTTGGAGCCAACCGGCTCACCGCCTTCGATATGGGCTTCCACAATGGCCTTCAAAATCAATTTTTTGCGTTCGCTCAACTCGGAATGCTTCATATCGGTTTCCTTTCCTCCTCTTATTTTTCACACCATGCTGTTTTTTGTCATTTTAGCACTCATTTTTGAAGAGTGCTAAATCACTGTATCAAATTTACCACTTTCCGTCGAGTTTGTCAAGGGTTTTTGAAATTTTTTTTGTTAATTATTTATGAACAGTGCTAAAAAAGGGCGTTTGACAACATTTCGTCATCAAACGCCGCTCTCAAAACCTCATCCAACGATCTTCCATTCAATAGAAACGACCTGTTTTTCCTCCAAATCGAAGATCAAATACCGATTTCCGTCCTGATATTCCAATTTATTAGCACTCTGCCCCGTAGGTTCGCCATAGTGCTCCAATACGTGATCTTTTTCATCTCCGATGCTCACACCTTGATCGGTGGACACCATATCGTGATTCAAAGCAAACGCATCAATGGTATTGCCGTCCTCGGCCTTCAAAACGTACAAGGTCAGATCGGCATACACGTACTTGACCTGTGCACCTTTTCCGCCGCAATCACCGATCTCGGTCGTGGAAACGGGCGTTCCCAAGGATGCAACCACGGGGTCTGCATTGGCTCCCAAGGAAAGCGTTGTGTTTTTATAGCTCAGAGAATAAAGGGCATCTTTATTTTCCGTTTGATTGCAGGCTGTCATCGCCATGGTCAACAGCATCAAAGCCATCAACAGCGAAAGCAATCTCCATCCATTGTGTTTCATGTTGCTTGTTCCTTTCTCTTTTGATATTGTTCTACTCGCTCCGACCAAATGGCAACCGAGGCTTCCTCTGTCCGATGATCGGCCAATCCATGACATTGTTGCAGCAATTTACCAAAGAAGCGAGTGGTCTTTTCTGCACCGTTCACGTTCATGTGGGCACCGTAATCATAGGTATCCGTATTCCAATCGATTCCGATCTCTTCACACATTGGGATCATATTATAATAGGAAAGCTCTTTTTCAGCCGCATAAGCCGTCACTCGCTCTTCCCATTCGTCATACCACCAAAAGCGAGAGCTTTGGGTGGGAGACTTCACCAAAATCAATTCACATCCGTTTGCTTCGCACAAAAGCCTCATTTTTTCCAAATATTCCATGGAGGTTTCCGGCAAAATACTCTCGGAAAGCGTAAGGGTTTTCCCTGCCTTCGCCTCCTCGGTAGGAGGTAACACGCCCGTTTGCATCAGATATCCGCTATCCGACACAGCGGGGGGATCGGAAACCAGATACCGAACATCATCCTCCGTCAATTCCGTGATACGAGAATGATATCGAAGAAACGGAAACAGATAGTCCAAAAAACTTTCATCCTCGGTCATGGAGGAAAGGATGGCTCCCACCTTATCCCAAGACCATCGCATACCGTCCAAGGTAAGCCGATTCATTGCTTCATCCTGCGGTTCTCCGTATTTCAGAGCCAATACGTTGAAGACCACCGCCTTGGGCTTTTCGTACCGAAACGTTTCCTTTAAGATATAATAAGATTGCCATGTCAGTTGCTGAGGACTGCCTCGCACGTAAGAACGGATTCCGTATTCCTCCCAAAGCACGGCAGGCACAAAGCTTTCATATACCTCACAGTCTCCCACAAAGATCACATCGTGATTTCCTGCTTGGTCATAATATTCTCCCACCAATGCCCCTTCCGGGTGATCCGTGTACTTGGGCATCACCAATGCTTGAAGAACACCCAGGCACACCCCAACCGCAAGGCAGGCGGCAAGAATACTCCAAATTCTTTTTTTCATAAATTTTGATACACCTGTTAAAATTGGTTGTAAATAAATTGTTGGGCATCATATCCCACCCCGTAATTGCCAAACAACAAAACGGCGACAAGCAATCCCGAGCAAAGCACGGCCGCCAGAACGGGGCGCTCGTACAGCTTTTCCCGCAGACCGCCTTTCTTGGCGGAAATCCCATTGACGGCACAAAGCACGGCCACAGAAACACCCAAAATCACAAAATCAGAACCATTCAAGCCGAGCCGGAACAAACCGCCTGTCAGCAATCCTCCCCAGTTCCACGTTGTGAGAATACTCCCCCACATACGGAAGGTCGTCCCCACGTTTCGGTAACAATCCAAGGAACGGATCAGTCCCATCAGCAAAAAGGGTCTCGTCACGCAAAAAGCACCGTAACCAGCGTTTCCCTCAAGCTTCGGAAAACGGTAATGGAACCGACGGTACAAGGGTTTACATTCATCGGAGACCAGCAAAACCAAGCAGTTCAGCATTCCCCAGACGATAAAATTCCATCCGGCACCGTGCCAAAGACCCGTCAAAAACCAAGTCACTGCCGTTGTCAAATAGACCGGCAAGCGGCTTCCTACGTGATTGCCCAGATGCTTGCGCCCCCAGCGGTTCAGCTTTAGCATAGCGGGGCTGACCGAAAGAGGATCAAAGATGTAATCGGTAAACCACGTTCCCATGGTAATATGCCAACGGTTCCAATACTCTTTGGTGGAGCGTGACAAAAAAGGATGATTGAAATTTTCCGCCAAACGAATGCCAAGGGCCTGTGCCGTTCCGATGGTAATATCGATGCCGCCGGTGAAATCCGCATAGATATCGACCGAATACAGCAGGATCAACAACACCGTATAAGCACCTTGATAGTTCTCCGGGGCGTCCAACATGGTGTTCATGGCGATCAGAATCCGATCGGCAATGACCAGCTTTTTGAAAAAGCCCCAAAGGATCCGCCAAAGACCCATGGTGACTTGTTTTCCGTCAAAGGAATGTTCCGCAAACAATTCGGGTGCCAAGGCACCAAAGCGGGAAATGGGTCCCTGCACCATTTGCGGGAAGAAGGAAACGAACAGCGTAAAGCGAAAGAAATTTTTCTCAGGCTCAGCCTTTCCCCGATAAACGTCCATGAGATATCCCATGGTCTGAAAGGTATAGAAGGAGATTCCCATGGGCAACAGAAGCGAGGGAACGGCAAGCTGTGCACCGCCGAACAAGCCCAAAAGCGAATTGACTCCCGTCACGGCAAAGGCGGTGTATTTCAGCACTGCCAAAATACCGAAATTGAGGCAAAGCCCCACCAGCAAAATACGAAGTCTCTTCTTCTTTCCTTTTGCACGGTAAGCCTTTCGGCTCTCCTTGTCCATCGTTTCCCGATGCTCGGATACGTAAGTATCCTCCCGAGAACGGCTTTGCCCCATCAAACGAGCAATCCCGTAAGAAGAGGTGGCCGTCACCAACACAAAGGTCAGGTATTGCACGCCGCCTGCGGAGTAAAACACCAAGGATGCCGCCAACAACAGCTTCCATTGCATCCGTCGGGGCAACAGATAGTACAGCAACAGCAAAATACCGAGAAACCCGATAAAAGCGTATGAAGTAAACAGCATTTTTTATTCTTCGTCCAACCGTTCGATCAGTGCCCAAAGAGCCTTGGCGGAATTGAAGTTTTCCGGAACGATCTCCTCTGCGGGGATTGCCACGTCAAAGGTAGAATGGATCTCGGCTACCAAAGACACGATATCCAACGAATCCAAAATTCCGTCATCCACCAGATCTTCTGTAACGGAAAAATCCACGTCGGGATGCAAAGCGGACAAAATATCAAGCAATTGTTCCATGTGTCGATTGACTCCTTTTATGATTGAGTTACAGATCGATCCCGAAGGCCTCGGCGGTCGATCTTTCCATTATCCGTCAGAGGCATGGCCTCCAAGCGAACGCAAAGAGCGGGCAACATATAACGAGGAAGCAACGTACGCAACGCCGCCGCCACCGTTTCCTCGGTGCACTCGCCCACAAAGTAAAGCACGATCCGTTTTCCTTCCGCATCATACACACAGCAGGCACGGCTGACACCGTTTTGCTTCAAGGCCGCAGACTCGATCTCGCCCAGCTCGATTCGATGTCCCATGTGCTTGATCTGCGAATCCTTGCGGCACACGAAAACCAGCTCTCCCCATTCATTGTAGCGGCCAATATCTCCCGTTCGGTAGATCCGTTCCGGATAATACGGGTTGAGAGGATTTTGCACAAAGACCTCTGCGGTCTTCTCCCCGTTTCCGTAGTAGCCCATGGTCAGGCAGGTTCCCCGAATACAGATCTCTCCGCTCTCCCCTGCCTCGGCCCGCTTACCGTCCTCGGTCAACAGCAGAATGTCCGTATTGTCAAAGGGGCATCCCACGGGAATCGGCTCATTCTCCGAAAGTTCCCGTTCCGCCCGCCAATAGCAAGACATTCCCGTGGCTTCGGTCGGACCGTAAAGATTATAAAACTCAGCGTTTGGCAAGGCCTTGCGCCACAGATCATATTGTGCACGGGGGAAAACCTCACTGCCAAAGGCAACCTTGGTCAAGGTCTTTGGCGTATGATTTTCCAGTGCGCCCAAAGAAGAGATTTGCACCAAGGCCGACACCACCCAACACACCGTATTGATGTGATGTTCGTCCAAATATTCCACCAACCGAACGGGAAAGGAAAACAGCGACTTGGGAACAAAATACGTGGTGGCACCAAATTTCAGCGTTGGCATCAGCTCCTTTAAGGGAGCATCGAAATACAGGGGGGTCTGATTGGCAAAAACCGTATCCTCGGAAAAGCCCAAAGCCTTGGACAAGGTCTCGGTATAGTCGATAACCGAACGATGGCAAGCTACGACACCTTTGGGGATTCCGGTGGAACCGGAGGTAAAAACCACATAAATGGCATCGGTATCGCACTGTGCTTGGCGAATGCGAGCCAAAAGAGCATCGTCAATTTCGTAAGCAGCAAGTTCCTCATACGAAAATACAAAGGGCAATCCCAAGTCCTGTGCCGCTTTCATATTTTTGGCATCAGCAATAACTACTCGGGGATGCAAGGTCTCAAAAATGGCCTCAATTCTTGCCTTTGGCATTTTTTCGTCGATACAAACGTACAAGCCGCCGCCATAGATCACGCCCCAAAAGGCGGTGACCGTGCGAGGATGCTTGTCCATAAAGATCACCACAGGCTCACGAGAAAAGCCTTGTCCTGCCAATGCGCTTCCGATGGCACGGGCTTCGGTCAACACTTGACCAAAGGTCATTCCCTCTTTGCCGGTAGAAAAAGCAAGCTTATTCGGCAAACGGGCGGCTGTCGCCTCTAAATATTCCAATATATTCTTCTGCATGGCTTCCTCTTACACCGTCAGGAGGCCACCGCTTGTGTTTGGATGGTCTTTCCCAACAGACTTTCCTGTTCGTACACGTAAAAATCATCATTGCTGTAGGTTGCAAGCTGTGCTTCCGTCAGCAGACAGCACTCGTTGTCTCCCGTAGCAGAAAACGTTCCCGCCAGGCGAGTAGCATCATAAAAATACCACTTTTCATCTTCTTGGCTTCCGATATTGACGATCAGCCAAAAATGCGTGCCCGGCTCTTGGGATGCCGCATCGTTACGCCGAATTCCGATATGATCGATCCCATAATAACGGAAAAGTGCCTTGGATACAGAATAATAGGAATAGCAATCCCCCCACATATCCGACTGTGAAAGCGTCAGATATGCCTCCTCCATCCAGTCGGTCTCCCAATTCGCTCGATTGATATTGGGAATGTTGGATTCGTCGTCAAACCCGATACGGATCTCCGGATTGTTGTACTTGGAGCCTGTGATCGAGGGGGTATTGACATACTCATAGATCTTGCGAACCTTTTGCTTGACCGACATTCCATCGGTCACTCCCAAATCGGGGATCACCTTGCTTTCCAACAACTTTTCCAAAGACTCCC
>JAFTRT010000181.1 GCA_017462145.1 Clostridia bacterium | reverse complement strand
GGATGAACCGGTGATCGGTTGGAATCGGAATCAATGGATTCCCAATCCCGGATGTATGAATCTCGGAGAGCATTTTTGGCCCAAGGGGGATCAATATTGCTTGGATCTGATCCGCCGTTTTGGTCAAGAGCCGTCGGTTCTCTTTTGGGACGTGATGAACGAGCCGGAGTGCACTGCCTTTTTAGAGAAAACCGCATCGGATTACGAAGAAAATTTGAACCTGACGTATCGCTTTGTCGGACACTACGTCAAGCTTTTTGCAGAGGCGGATCTTGCAGGGGCTGTGACGGTTGGCTCTTGTGATACAAGCTCCAATCTCAATCTGGAGCGGTTTGGCATTTTGAAGGATCTGGATGTGATTTCGTTCCATGACTATTCTGCCGATCGCAACGGCATACAAGCGGTTTACGATGCCAATTTGGCACTTGGAACCCGGTACGGCAAGGCGGTGGTGATCTCCGAGATGGGATGCCCTCCCAGAGGCAATCTGTACGACGTTGCCATTGAGATCGCCAATCGCAACCAAACCGGTTATTTCCTTTGGGAGCTGATGATCGGAAAGAGCTTTTGGAACCATATCCACGGTGTGGTCTATCCCGACGGAACCATTCGGGATACGGCCCTGGTGGCAGCTCTGTACGGTTGTTTCCAAAACCGAACCGAGGACAGTATCTCCTACTACGGAAATGCAGAGGGACACGCCGCTCTCTTTGTGGGACAGGCAGAGGCGCTTTTGGCCAATTCGGATGCAGCCTTTGAGGAATGTACAGCCGTGTTGGAGCGGATGGTTCATCTCACCGAGGGCTGTCAAACGGTTCCTCTCCATTGTCTTCCTACTACAAGCTTCAACCGTCTGCGGAGGACTGCCGATCTCGCCGCCGTCAAGGCAGAGATGCAACGGCACGTAACGCTTTTGAAGCAATTGTATTCTCTTTCATAACCACAGCGGTGTATCCGTCTTTTGCAACACAAGCCACGGGCAACCCAAAGGGTTGCCCGTGGCTTGTGTTGTTTTTATTGCATGATATCATACAGCTTGTATCCCGAGTGCTCTCGCAAATACGGACTTTCCAGCATGATTCGCTTTGACAGAGCAAGGGAACGCCGTTCTCGGATCTCCGTAATCCCAAAGTGCTTCACATCGGTGAACAGTTGGTCGATCTGCTCTCGCCGTTCCTGCTCATTACTTGTTCACTCTTCACTTTTACTGATTACCTGATCATGTCTCCCATCTGATTGAGCATATTCTCAATGAAAATGCCGTATCCCGTGGTGGGATCGTTGATGAGCACGTGGGTGACCGCTCCAACCAGCTTGCCGTTTTGGAGCAGAGGCGAGCCGCTCATGCCTTGGATAATTCCCCCCGTTTTGGAGATCAGCTCCGGGTCGGTGACGTGAACGGTAAAGCATTTATTGGATTGGGAATCCCGTTGAATATTGGAGATCTCCACTTCGTATTGCTTGACCGTATTGCCATCCAACGAGGCGCACAGATAGGCCTTTCCCTCGGTCAGCTCCGTCCGATGGGCAACGGGAACGGTTCCGGAGGCAGAGGCGAGGGCGGGGAGCTTTGCCAACACACCGTATACACCGCAATGGGTATTGCCCAACAGCGTTCCTGTTTTTCCGGAGGAAAAATAGCCTTTGACCTCTCCGGGGGAGCCGGATAGCCCTTTGACCAAGCCGTTGATGGTCACATCCACCACAGAGCCCCGCTCTATGGGAATCAGTGCACCGCTCTCGCCGTCACAGATCCCGTGGCCCAAGCCGCAAAATGCTTGGGTTTGGGGAAGAATAAAGGTAACGGTTCCGATGCCTGCTCCGCTGTCCCGAACGTACAGCCCGGTTTTATACCGCTTTTCCTGCTTGGAATAAGATGGAATCAGCCGACATTCAAAGGCATTTCCGTTTCGGGAGCAGCTCAAGGTAATGGCTCGGCCTTCTCCGTTTTCCACCAAGGAGGTCAGCTCTGCGGCACTTTCCAAGGGCGTTCCGTCGGCACGAAGAATGGTATCTCCGATCTTCAGTCCTGCGGAACGGGCAGGATTGCTGCTGCCGCTTGAGGTGTCCACATCGGAAAATCCGACCACGAAGATCCCGTCGGTCATAAATTTGACGCCAAAGGGCATTCCGCCCAAGCAGACCCGAAGCCGAGAAAGCTCGGTCTGACTGAAACAGGTCGAGGCGGTTGGAACCGAGTCGGAGGCTCCAAACGGAAGACCGGTGTGATCCCAATCGGCGGCAGACGTGCAGTCCGAGGTCCACTCGGCCGCTCCCGCAACGGTGGGAAGGGCAAGACAGCTCCAGCACGTCAGAAGCAAGGCAAACAGCAAAGAAAGGGTGCGGACTTGTTTTTTTGCCATGACGTTTCTTCCTTATTTGATTGATTTTTTGCTGTGATCTCCTTGTTGGAAACGGCGAACGATCGAACAAGGAAATCACACTATTATTTTTTGTTTTGCCGTCCAAATCATGCGTTACAATATTGCGCTTTCAAGCCAATTTTTTTCGAAATCTTGATTCATCGGTATTTTGACCATTCGGACAAAAAAGAAAATTGTTTCCATGCTTGACAGATTTCACCATGTGTGATATAATTAGTTAGTTAACTAACGATTTGTTTTTTGAACCGGTTGTTTTGGTAACAAAGGAGGATTTTCCAATGAAACAAACCCATGAAAGCAGGGAACAAAGCGGGGGAAAACAAAATCCTGTCAAGCTTTGTCACGATATTGCCAGACTGTTTCACGGCAGGATCCGAGAGCAGAGGATCTGTGAGGGTGTGATGTCACAGCCGGGAGCACGGATGATTATGCCTCTATTGGCCCACCAAGGGTCGCTGTCTCAGCGCCAGTTGGCGGAGCAGACCCATTTGAAAGCCCCCAGTGTCAGTGCCATTTTGCGTAAAATGGAGCAGGAGGGCTTGGTCAGTCGCCGACAAGACCCGGAGGATCACCGAAAGGTGTGGGTCACCCTGACCGACGAGGGAAGAATGTTGGACGATCAGATTCGAACCACTCTGTGCGCCACCGATGCGATGGCGTTGGAGGGTCTAACGCCGGCAGAAATTGAGACGCTGATGGAGCTGTTGGGGAGAATACGGAGCAATCTGTTGCCCGAGAAGGGAGAACGAGTGTGAAACGAATCTTTCAATATTTGAAGCCCTATGCCTTTTTTGCGGTGATCTCACCGCTGTTGATGATGGGCGAGGTTTTTGCCGATCTGTGCCTGCCGAAGCTGATGACGGTCATTGTGGACTGCGGCATTGAGGGAAAGGGCGACGTGTCCGGCTCGGAGCTGGGCAGCTTTGTGATGAAGCTGTTATACGGAGAGGGCTCCTATACGGGAATGCAGGTGATTGTGACCTTTGGCGTTCTCATGCTGGTGGTGGTACTGATTGGCGGTGTGTTCGGCGTAAGCTGTGCCTATACAGCGGCTAAGGCTTCCCAAAGCATGGGACACGATCTGCGGCGAGATGCTTATGCCCGTGTCATGTCGCTGTCCATTGAACAGACCGACCGTTTTACAACGGGCTCTTTGGTGACTCGTATGACCAACGACGTTGCCATGATCGTGGAATTTGCCGAGATGTTTTTGCGGATGCTGGTGCGTTCTCCCATGTTCTTTGTGGGCGGTATTTTGATGCTTTTGTCCTTGGACGTGGATTTTGGTGTGGTTCTGCTGTTTGCATTGCCTATTATGATCCTGATGCTGGCCATTGTGTTGGGACGGGCCATTCCGTTGTACGGAACCGTACAGAAAAAGCTGGATCGAGTCAATTCCGTGGTACAGGAAAACGTGTCGGGGGCTCGTGTGATCAAGGCCTATGTGCGTGAGGAATACGAGGCAGATCGTTTCCGCCGTGCCAACCGAGAGTTGCGGGATATCAATTATCGGGTGATCCGCATGATGGCGGTGATGAATCCCATTCTCACGGTGGTGATGAATGCTGTGATCATTGCGATCATTTACATTGGCGGCTGGAAGATACAACATCTGGGCAACACCGAGATGAGTGTGGGCAATATGATGGCGGCGATCACTTACGTGACGCAAGTCCTCATGTCCATGATGATGCTGACCATGCTGTTGCAATCCATTTCCCGTTCTTTGGCTTCGGTTCGCCGTGTCAATGAGATTCTGGATACCGAGCCTGTGATCCAATCGGGTGAGCGTGTGGGGGAGGAAAGCGACGTGGCGGTATCCTTCCGCAACGTATCCTTCCGCTATCCCTCTGCCATCGGCCGCCCCGTATTGCGAGATATCAATTTGGAAATTCGCAAAGGAGAGACCTTTGCCATTATCGGTGCAACGGGAAGCGGAAAGAGCTCGTTGGTCAAGCTGATTCTGCGCTTTTACGATGCCACCGAGGGAGAGGTGCAGATCAACGGTGTTCCCATTCGGGAGTACGACACCCGGGCCTTGCGTAGTCAAATTTCTTTTGTCATGCAAAAGAGTGAGCTGTTTTCCGATACCAGTGCCCAAAATAGTCGATGGGGCAAGGAGGATGCCACCGACGAGGAGGTGCAAGCCGCCGCAGAAGCGGCACAGGCCAAGGAGTTTGTGGAGAGCTTTGCCGATGGCTACGATAGCTTTATTGCGGAAAAGGGAGCCTCTCTTTCGGGCGGACAAAAGCAGAGAATGTCCATTGCAAGAGCACTTGTGCGAAAACCCGACATGCTGATCCTGGACGATGCCACATCGGCTTTGGACTTGGCAACCGAAAGCCGTTTGCACGCATCTTTGCGAGAGCAGCTGGAGGGAACGACTGTGATTATGATTGCACAGCGGATCGCCAGCGTTCGGCATGCCGACCGCATTGCGGTATTGGATCACGTTATGCTTGTTGTATGCGGTTCTCACGATGAGATGCTGTCCACCAACGAGACCTACCGTGATATTTACGAATCTCAAATGAAGAATCGAGGTGAGGGGGATGAATGAACAAAAACGGCCGAGCACGGCCTCCATGCCCCCTCTTCGCCCAATGGGGGGACCCGGCGGGCGAGGCGGCGGGCCGAATCATGCCCGTGTGAATGCGGAAAAACCGAAAAATTGGAAGCAGACCTTGGGCAAGCTGTTGCGCTACATCGGAAGAAGTAAGCTGTTGGTTGTCAGTTTGATTGCCATTATGGTCGTGGTGACGGTTTCCGATCTTCTCGGCCCCTCTTTGCAGGGCCGTGCCATTGATGCGATTTCCATCTCGGAGAGTGGACAGGTGACCGTGGATATGGAAGCCATGGTCAAGAGTTTGATCCTAATGGGGATTTTGTATGCGATCAGTGCCACCATGACGCTGTTGCAAGGCTTGTTGGCTGCAAAGCTGTCGCAAAACACCGTTTATATGATGCGGAACGATCTGTTTGCTAAGATCTCCCGTTTGCCCATTCAATATACCGATACCCATCGGCACGGTGATATTATGTCTCGCATGACCAACGACGTGGAGAACGTATCCAATGCCATCTCCCAATCCATTGCCTCCTTGGTTTCCAGCGTGCTGACCCTGGTGGGCGCTTTTGCCATGATGCTGTATTACGGATGGGTCATGGCCTTGATTGCCTGTGTGACCATTCCTCTGACCATTCTGATCTCCACACGGCTGACCAAGTTTATGCGGAAATATTTTGTAGAGCGGCAAACGCTGTTGGGCAGGCTGAACGGACACGTGGAGGAGATGGTTACCTCCTATCAGACAGTGGTTTCCTACGGGAAAGAGAACAAGGCTGTGAGAGAATTTGCCGAAACCAGTGAGGAATATCGAGTTTGCAGTATCCGTGCCCGTGTTTGGGGCTCTATCATGGGGCCTTGTATGAACTTCCTTGGCAATCTTCAATACGTGCTCATTGCCGCCTCGGGAGGCTTTTTCATGCTCAATCCCGTCACCTTTATGCGTCCCATCACGGTGGGAAGCATTCAAACCATGTTACAGCTTTCCAAAAAGTTTACCCGTCCCATCAACGAGATTGCCAACCAGTATGCATCCATTCTCACTGCGTTGGCGGGGGCAGAACGGATCTTTGCCATTATGGACAGTGCCGATGAGATCGACGAGGGAACCAAGCAGATCGAGATCTGTGAAATGGAAGGCAATATTGAATTTCGAAGCATTGATTTTGCCTATGTTCCCGACGAGCCCGTGCTCCGCAAGCTGGATCTTTCGGTGCGCAGGGGGCAAAAAATTGCGATTGTGGGCGCTACGGGATCGGGAAAGACCACCATTGTCAATTTGCTTACCCGCTTCTATGAGTTGGACGGAGGGGTGATCGAGATCGACGGAACCGATATTACGGAGATTCCCAAGGCGACCCTTCGCCGCTCCATCGGTATCGTACTGCAAGACACCGTGCTCTTTTCGGATACCATCCGTGCCAATATTAAATATGGCAGAGAAGATGCGACCGATGATGAGATGAAGGCGGCTGCCGCCTTGGCGCATGCCGATCGTTTCATTGAGCGGCTTCCCGAGGGCTACGATACCATGCTCACCGAGTCGGGAAGCAATCTGTCGCAAGGACAAAGACAGCTCTTGGCCATTGCCAGAGCCGTGTTGGCTGACCCGAAGATTCTGATCTTGGACGAGGCTACCTCCAGTGTGGATACCCGTACCGAGATGCACATTCAGAAAGCCATGGTGGCGTTGATGAAGAATCGAACCTCTTTGATCATTGCTCACCGTCTTTCTACCATTCGGGATGCCGATTGCATCGTGGTGATTCAGGACGGCCATGTAGCCGAGGCAGGAAATCACGAGGAGCTGTTGGCCCGTGGCGGAGAATACGAAAAGCTGTATCGAAATCAGTTTGCGGGGATTGCTACATGATTACCGCCGAGGAGAAAGCACGCTTTGCCGCACTTTGCGAAGCGGAGGCCGCCGGTATCGGTATCGCAGAGCCTGTCGGTATCGACGGCTGCGAAGCACCTCTCCGCTCTCT
>JAFTRT010000180.1 GCA_017462145.1 Clostridia bacterium | reverse complement strand
TTACATCAAGGATTTTTTTGCTTCTCGAGGGAGAAAACAGCTTGGCAGCGCATTGGCGCTTCTCTTCGCTCTGCTCTGTTTGGCCAACACCTTTACCATGGGCAGTCTGCTTCAGGTCAACGCTGTCGCAGCAGCCTTAGAGGGAGTATTTCACATTCCTCCTCTGACGGTGGGAATCGTGTTGGCGGGCTTTACGTGGTTGGTACTCAAACAAGGGAGAACGGGTGTTTTGAAGCAGGTGGAGCGCTTGGTTCCCCTCATGACCCTCGGCTATTTGCTTCTGTCCTTGGCGGTACTGATCCGCCGTTGGGAGGCCTTGCCCGAGGCCTTTGCGGCCATCTTTCAGAATGCCTTTTCCGGGCAAGCGGTCACGGGCGGCGTGCTTGGTATTGGATTGATAAACGCCCTGCGCTATGGCTGTATGCGAGGACTGGTGTCCAACGAAGCAGGGTGCGGTACTGCTCCCACCGCACACGCCGTGGCAGTCTGCTCGTCTCCGGCCGAGCAGGGCCTGTTTGGGCTGGCAGAGGTCTTTGTGGATACCATCGTGCTCTGCACCGTAACGGCACTTGTGGTGATCGTAGGAGGAGGGATTTCTGCTGCACCAACGGGAGATTTTATGATGGTTACCGTTCTTTCCTATGCCTCGGTTCTTGGAGATGCGGCGGGAATCTTTATGGCCGTTGCCGTCTTATTATTCGGCGTAGCAACGGTGTTGTGTTGGGCACATTACGGCTCGGAATGTGTCTATTATCTCTCCCCTCGTCTTGCAGGCACCAAGAGCTTTCCCGCTCTGTATGCGCTATCGGTTTTGGGTGGTGCCGTCATTTCGGCAAGCTTTGCATGGCAGATGGCCGATCTTGCCATTACCGCCATGACCTTTCTCAACCTCTTGGTGATCTGTCCCATGAGCGGTGAGGTCGTCCAGGAGACCAAGCACCTCTTCCCCTAAAAAAAGGACACGCAAAGGCAAAGCCTTTGCGTGTCCTTTTGATGGATCCTCATAAGATCAAATCGGGAGCAAAATACGTAAAGGGGGCAACGGGAAGATTGCGAAGCACATAGAACAGGCCTGCGGCCACCGTTAACAGGACCACCACCCAAATTTTGACCCAATCCAAATTGACATCCGGCAAAATATCTCTCGCCGCCACCAACCAAACATACCACTTGATCAAATAATACACGATCAGCGGAAGAAGCAGGATCACAGGTGGGTTATAACGAAAAGCATCCCAAAGATTCAGATGAAGCAAAGCAACCGTTGCCCGTCCCATCCCACAACCGGGACAGTAAAGCCCCGTTTTGGTATGAAAGTTACAGGGAGGACCATAGCCGATCACATACAGCAAAAGGGCACCCAACAGCACGGTGAGCGGAATCAAAATCCCAACCGTAATGCGGAACCATTTTTGTTTCCAAACCTTCATCTTACAGATCCCGAAGCGGTTCGGGCACTCCTTTCTTCAGATGGTCATAGGGGGAAAAACATACCGGTCTCGGTTAAAAAGCTTTCTGATCCTTCCAACAGATCCAAGAAAATCTCACCAAGCTCCTGAAAAAGGATATCAAGCTCCAAGGAATAGGAAACCAACTCCAAGACCCCGGCGAAGATTCCCATCAGCGGGAGACCGATTCCCAACACGATATTCAGTACCCAGAAAACGGCACTTAAAATGAGGCTGAGAATGATCACAATCGTAGCAACAATGTTGCAAATTTTGGCCCACAAAAGCTCCGGCGCCTTCTTACCCTTATAAGAATTCTGGGCGATCACCGTCAGTACAATGGCAATAATACCCAAAATCGAACCGATGTAAAAGGAAGAACAGAAAAATCCCAGTACCGTATTGATAATGGACCAAACCAACAAGCCTACGTTCAGCGGTGCCTGTTCTCCCACGGGAGGTGCGGTATGAACCGATACACTTGGTGCAGATGCTTGGGCAGCATTTTTCTTCGGAAGCTCACGTCCGCATGCGGGACACACTGTTGTCTGATCATCCACTCGTTTTCCACAATTTGTACAATACATATTACGTTACTTCCTTTCCTTGTTTTTTTACATTCTATCATATTTTGAATCAAATGTCAAGCCCATTCCCTTTTCCCCGAAAAAACAAAAAGCCGACAGAATGTCGGCTTTTACGTTCAGTTCCAATTAGAAATCAAAGAGATCGGAATAGGCCATCATCTCAAAACCTACACCAAACATAGGCAGAACGAAAGTCAAGACCACAAAACCGATTACACCGACAACCAACAGGATGGTGGAAACCAAATTCAAAATCTTGGCAATTTTCAGCTTCTTTTCTGCTTTTTCAGGCGCACCGGTCTTAGCCAAAATGGTCATCACCAAAGCCACAATACCCAAAATAGCATTCACACTGGTACAGCAGTAGGTGGGACAAGAACCACAGCATCCCAAAACGGTGTTGATAATAGACCAAATCAGCATACCAACATTCAGCTTGGGCTTTTCCACAACGGGAGCACCGTTTGCATCCACAACGGTAGGCTCAACCTTAGGCTCTTCTGCTTTGGGGGCTTCCTCAACCACGGGAGTCTCTTCTGCCTGGGGCTCTTCCGTAACGGGAGTCTCCTCGGCTGCCTTTACCACGGCCTCACCGCAGAAAGGACAGAATTTCTGATCCTCGGCAATTTGATTGCCGCACTTGTTACAATACATAATCATACTCCTCAAAACGATTTGCAAAAAACTGCATCGAAGTCATTATAACACATCTTGTTTGAAAAGTCAATCGATTTCTGCATTTTTTTGTAAAAGAAAGTAGATTTATGGCTTTTCAAAGCCGTGGATAAAACCTTTGGCCTCCGCCGAGCAAATATCGCCGCCGATCACTCGATTGCGATAGATCAGCAAATTGGCATAGACCGTTCCCTCTGCGCCCTCATAATTGGTCACCTCGTATGTATAGAGGGTTGCCGTTTTTTTCTTATACTTGGACAGATCCAAGCCCTGTCGTTTTTGAATCTCGTTGTACCCCATGAAGATCTTATCAAATTCCTCCGGCACCGTCACTTCCCTCTCATCCTTTGGCTGTGCATTGACCGTCCAACCAAACTGGCCTAAAAAGGCAATTCGATCCTCGTTGGTCTTGATCTTGTCGTATCGGATCTGTTGCTCTGCTCCTGCGCTGACATACCCGTCACTGCCGTACACGGGAATAAAGGCAATCAGGGTAATCAAGGCGGCCAAGGAAACACAGATCACGGCAAAAAATTTCAAGGTGCTGGCTCGCAACGAATAAATAAACATGGAAAAATCCTCCCGTCCAAAGCTTCTACCACAGTATATGGGAACGGGAGGATGATTATGATTGGAGGAACAGGATTTACCGTTCTTTTCCGAAATACAAACGCCGCTGACTTGCGCTGACGCTGTGAGCCACGCCGATCAGAATATACAGTGCCAAGACAGAGGAACCGCCTGCGCTGACAAAGGGAAGCGTAATACCCACCACAGGCACAGTGGCAATACACATCCAAAGATTTTCTAAGGATTGAACGATGATGACCGCCGCAATGCCGCTACAAATCAATTTTCCAACAAAGTCACGAGAACGGAGCGAGATCCACAAGAGGCGTGCTACCAAAACCACCAGAGCCGCCACTACCAAGAAGCCGCCTACGTAACCAAACTTTTCGCACACCGTGGCAAACACAAAGTCGGTGTGGGAAGCGGCAAGACTTTCATAGATACCACCCTCGAACATTCCCTTGCCAAACAGTCCGCCTTGCGAAATAGCCTCCAGGCTGATCAAGGGCTGATGTCCGTAGCCCAAGGGATCCAGCTCCGGTTGAAAGCCGTAAATGATTCGGCTTTGCTGATAGGGAGCCAACAGTTCCCACGCAAAGGGGAACGCCACGCCTGCCACCACAGCACCGCACAAAAAGTACCACCAAGGAAGACCTGCGCAAAAGAGCATGACCAATACGATTCCCACGTATCCCAAAGCAACCCCAAGGTCGCCCGACAGCAAGATCAAACCAATGATCAACCCTGCATGCCCCAACAGCCCCAAAAACGGCAACGGACGGCACATTTGATCCTTCACCGCCTCCAAATGGGCAGAAAAGGTACAAATAAAGGTGATCTTCACAAACTCCGAGGGCTGGATGGCAATGCCGATCAAAGGAATGGTCAACCAACTCTTATTGGACGTTTCTCGGGATGCACCGCTGGAGCCAAAGATCAGCGTCAGAATCAGCAGCAAGGCCGCACCGATCAAAAAGACCCAAAACAGGCGATCCAAAAAGAAGCGGTAGCTTACGTTTGCCAACACAAAGACAAACACAATCCCCACCAAGGTCATGGCACATTGCATGACCAGCTTGCTCTTTCCGAAATTATCCACTGCCCCCCACATGGTCAGAATACTGATGAGAGACAAAACGGAGGTGGCCGCAAACAAAATGGGGTCGATGCGTCGGATGGCATCCATCCAATTTTTTCGGATCATACGGCTCCTCCTTTCCAAAAATATCAAAGGGCTGTCACATTGAGCAAGCTCGAATGTGACAGCCGCATTCTCAATACTGTCTGCCCCAGACCACCATGTGCTTTGCAGGCTTTCCACAGCAAGCACAGGTATCCGCAAGCTTCTCCTCGACGAAAGGAATACAACGGGACTTGACGCCACCTGTCTCTTCCTTCAAGCGATCCTCACACTCCGCATCGCCGCACCACATGGCCTTGATAAAGCCGGGGCGCTGCTCGGCAATTTCCAAGAACTCTTCGTGGCTGGTAGCAACGCTGGTTTTTTGAGCCAAGTTCTCCTCCGCTCTGGCATACAGCTCGTTGTGAACCGAAGCCAACGCCTTTTCTACCTCTTCGGCCAGATTGTCCAGCGAGACGAAGATCTTTTCACGGCTTACACGGCTGACCAGCACACAGGAATTATTTTCGATATCACGGGGACCGATCTCCAAGCGGAGCGGAACGCCCTTCATCTCATACTGGCTATATTTCCAACCGGTGGAATTATCGCTGTCATCCAGCTTGACACGGTACTGCTTTGCCAACAGATCACGGATTTCGGCGGCCTTTTCCAGAACGCCCTCCTTATGCTGTGCCACAGGAATGATGGCCACCTGGATGGGTGCTACCTTGGGAGGCAAAATCAGACCGTTATCATCACCGTGGGTCATAATGATGGCACCGATCATACGGGTGGACACGCCCCAAGAGGTCTGATGGGGATAGCACACCTTATTTTCACGGTCGGTAAAGGTGATATCAAAGGCTCTTGCAAAGCCGTCACCGAAATAGTGGGAGGTACCGCCCTGCAATGCCACACCGTTGTGCATCATCGGCTCGATGGTGTAGGTCTCCATCGCACCTGCAAATTTTTCCTTCGCGGTCTTGCGTCCCACCACAGCGGGGATAGCCAAGGTCTCACGGTAAAAGTCCTCATAACACTTGAGCATATTGAGGGTCTCTTCTCTTGCCTCTTCCTCGGTCTCGTGCATTGTGGGTCCCTCCTGCCAGAGAAACTCTGACGTTCTGAGGAACGGACGCGTTGTCTTTTCCCAACGAACAACGCTGCACCA
>JAFTRT010000179.1 GCA_017462145.1 Clostridia bacterium | reverse complement strand
GGCTTGATGAAGTTTTCTGTTTTCCTCCTCGGCCTTTTTCTGCTCCAGCTCTTTTTTGACCTGCTCCGCCTCTGCCTTTGCTTTGGCAAAGCGATCCTCCAGCTCGATGGCTCGTTTGGCCTCACCAAAGGTAAGGTCATGCTCGTCAGCATATCGTCGAATCGCCGAATCGTCCGAGAGCAGGGCTTGCTTCAGATCGGATCGAAAACTCTCCGCAGCAGGATCCAGCCCGTACCCCCGTGCGGCCAAGCGTAACAGCTCGTTGACCTCGGCCAGCTCGGCATCTCGTGCCTTCATGCGATCCTTGACTGCCTTTTGGATGGCACGCTGATGATCGGCCTTGTACTCCTCGCTTTCCACCAGCTCCCGATAGCTTCGCTTGGCGGGAGACTTGGCGGTCTCTGCATCCGCAGAGCTCGCTTGGGGTGAGGTTTCGTTGGCAGAGCCGGCGTTCTGCCGTTTCACGTCCTCCAAGGCCGCTAAATAGTGTTTTCTTGCGCGGGGGGGAATGTTTGCGGGGATTGCCGCATCCGCCGCCTCCGAGGCAGGCGTTCCCGTGCGTTCTCCTCCCACTCCCGACGCTGTCGATCCGCTTCCCGAAGAGGCGGTGCCTCCCTCTCCGAAAAATTGCAGACCGATCCTTGTGAGCAGCTGTTTCATGCTGCCTCCTTTCCGATCCTTTTGGCGGATCATTCCTTCTGCCCCTTCGGGAGGCGAATCCTTCTGCCGCTTAAGACCGGCGAATCTTGGTACTTCCATCCCGCACAAACCGAATGGCCTCCGGGTATTGCTTGGCCAAATGGGCAAGGCCGTAGAGGCAGGGCTCAAACATCTTCTTGCAGGCAGGACCAAATTCCCGTTTGGGAACGACGTTGACGTGAGCATAGCCTGCCCAAAGACAGATCTCCTTTTTTTGCAAAAGCCGTCGATTTTGCTCCATGGCCTCGCACAGCCCTCCCATGAGGGCGGAGACGGCGGCACAGATGGCGGAGTACTCGTCCCGTCCCACGGTCTCGGCATGGCCGTATACGTTGAGCTCAAAGGGAGCATGGTACATCACTCGGATCATCCGTCCACCTCCGTAGCAGCCCTTGCCTTTGCACGGGCAATTTCCACCCGACGGCTCTCCCCTGTGATGTCATCCGCCCGTGCGGCACGAGCAGGATCCACGTCGCTCTCCGCGGAAACGGATCGGCCGACGCTCGCCAAAATCTGTCCAATTGCTTGGACAGCCTCGGCATCTCCGCTCTTTTGTGCCATGGCAAGGGAAAGCCGTGCCAATGCCGACACCGTGTCCGAAAGAGTTTGGTTTTGACGAATCTTGGCCAGAACGGAATCCTTTTGGGGAAAGTCCATCATGTCCACACAGGCCAAGGCCATGTCGGCCGATGCAGGAGAAAAGAGCCCCATTTTGTAAAAAGAGAGTGCCAGCTCGTTGGCCTCCATGCGGCGATAGGGATTGGCCTTTTCCGCCGAGATCTCGATATCAAACTCGGGAATCCGCAGGCTTCCGTCCGATTGGGTCTGGGGACGCAAAGCCTCGTTGGAATAGGCCAGAAAACGATCCCTTCCTGCCACGTCGGGAAGCAGACGAAACCAACGCATGGGACGATAGAACTGGCGAATCAGCTCCACCACGTGCCATACCACCTCTCGATATGCCCCGTAAAAGGCTCGGTTGATCAGCCTTGCGTGCTTCCCGGAGGCCTCTTGCAGAGCGGCAATGGCCGATGCCGCCGTCACGCCGCCCGGGGCGGCTCCGTTGGCGGCATCGGTATTGGCGGTGACGTATTTCAGTTCTTCGATCTTGGAAGCCAAAAAGGAGAGGTAATTTCCCGACAGGCCTTGGGTCTCGATCACCTTGAGCGCCCTCTCGTCCAAAGAGGACACCTCCACAAAGGTCTTGCCCCAATCGGCCAAATCCTCCTCTCTGACCGCAGTGTTTTTGGTTTTGAAATAGCGGGGATTGACCGCCATGAGGGTGTTTTTGACCACCGCATCATTGATGAGGTCGATCTGAATTTGCGCATCCGCCCCTACGTCCACCAACCCCATTCCGTAAAGACTGTTTTCCGCATGCATGAAATTGACCGTGACAAAAGGGTATTTGCCGTGGTCGTACAGCCCTCTCGGAAAGTGCTCCGGATCGTTCTCGGTGGAAAAGAGGCATAGGGTGTCCGCATATTTGCACAGATGCAATTGATTGCCCTGCTTATAGTAGCAATCCACCACGCAGACCTTGTCGGACACGTCCACCTGCTCGTCCGTGAGAAAGCGAGCCAGCTCCACGGTCTTCCCCGTGACCCGTCCCCGTGTCTCGGGGTAATTGCGCTCCAGGGTGTCCCGATCGATCAGCTCCACCCGAAAGACGTAGGCCGACTGTTGCAGATCGGTGATCCCCGGTTGCCAAAACAGCCCCAGCACGTCCTCCTGCACGATGGCGATATCCCCAAGGCCACCCTGCTTGGTGCCGTCCCAATAGGGATGGAACACGGCAACCCCGTTTTTGAGAGCGTACTCGGCGGTGTTACGATAGGTTTCTTCAAATTGATTTTGCTCCATGAGGATGGGCACAACGGCAGACAGCCGTACGGCCTCCTCCTCGTCGTCCTGCTGGCGAGGACGAAGGTTGGCGGTGGGATAGGAATCCATAATATCGGCCAACTTGGACTGGATGCAGGTTTGCAGATGAGCGGTGGCAGGAATGCGTTGCTTCCCATCCGAGGGGCGGGCACTCCATTGACGCAACCTCCAAAATTCCTCGTTGGCTCGAAAGCGTGCCTCCACGGCGCTTCGGCTGTTCTTATAGGAACGGAGCACCCCCGTCCATTTGGCAATCCGCTTCTCGTCTACGGCTTTTCCTCCCTCCTCTTTTCTTGGGGGAGCGAGTGCCTCCCCATCGCCCCGAGCGGTGCGGCGACGAAGCCGTTGAAAAACAGGCAATGGCATGGGTCGATATCACCTCCTTTCGATCCTGCCGTAAAGGCCGTATCTTGCCCCGTTGGTTTCGTTGAATTGGTTGAGCGGATCATAGCCGGTATGCGTACGCTTGCTCTCCTTCTTGGGCGGCAACGGACGCATCATACAGAAATATCGGCAACTGTCCGCAAAGTGATCTTCTCCCTCTGTGTCCAGATCCTCCGGCACAGACTGAGAATATTGGAGCAACGGAATGGTCCGAATCGCATGCCGGCAGGTGTGGAAAAAGTACATCATCGGCCGTCCGGTTTCGTCAAACGCAAAACGGGTATGCATTTGAAGCCATCCCGGAATCCGCGTCTTATCTGCTTTTTCAAAATCAATTCCATTCGCCTCTGCGCTTTCGATGATGGCCGGGCCGCCGTCCGATGCCCAGATGGCGCTGTCGGCAACGCCTCGGATCGGCTTTCCTTTCAGCCATCGGTGCTCTCTTTCAATGCGAGCAATTTCCGCAAAGACATCCCCTGCATTCATCTTTAATCCCTCGTTCGGACTTCCGTTGGTTCCGTAATATTGCAAAATCAAATACGCACGGCCGTCATAGTCCACCGCCCACCAATCACAGGAAAAGGGCTTGGAAAAGCCCCAGTCAAAGGAACGATAGATCTCCCAAGTATCCGGAACCTCAAACGGCTCGATGACGTGCGTCCACAGACGGTCATGGTAACGGGCGGGATCATCGGTAAATTCCTCAAAAAACTGTCCCATAAAGATGTCCCACGAACCTTCCAGCCATGCTTTTCGGAGTTTGGGAGGCAACGATTGGAGATAGTGGATATAGTCCGGATTGGTCTCCATCAGTGCCCGGTTGTCTGTGGGCAACGCCTGTATGAAATGATAATCCTCCCTGCGTTCCCCTTCCTTGTAGCTTTTGGTAATAAACAACCGTTTGACCCAAGAATGTCCAACGCCGCCGGGATTACAGGTGAGGTACATCCGCTTGGGAAATGGGTTCACGCCCCGAATGGTTGGCTTCATGATATCAAACCATTCCTCCGGAATTTGGGTTGCCTCGTCAATACAAAGAACGTCGTATTCCTGACCTTGAAACTTCTGGTTGACATCCTTCCAGTTGTCTGCATAACACAAGATCAGCTTGGATCCGTTTGGAAATTTGAATTCTTTTTTGGATTCGTTATAGATCGCAACCCCCAGCAATTCCCGCATCAGGGGAACGGCATGATTGTTCCGCAATTCCGGATAGGTGCGGCGGAAAATCCCCACCTTGATCCCATCGTATCGCAAGCAAAGGAGTGCGGCTTTTTTTCGGATTGCCCATGACTTTCCTCCACCCCGTGCTCCTCCGTAGGCGCAATATTTATGCCGATCCAAAAAGAATGCAATTTGCTTTTCGTTGGGGTGTCCGACCACATAGACACTATTCGCCATACTCCACTCCATCCGAAGCATCAAAAACAACCCGAACCTCCGAGCTGCCCGAATCCTTGGGCTTGAGGCTGTAGCCGTACTTGGACATCCAAAGACCTGACAGCTGGGTGGGAATGAGCCCCAGCTCAAATTTGTCCCGAGCATCGACCTCGCATTCCTCGCGTATGTGCGAAACCATGTCCGAAAACCGTTCGCTTTCCGCATAGGTCTCATAGAAAGCCGAACGAGGTATTTTGGCCCATACGCAAAAGCCCTCGATGGTGTAGGTGACCGCTTTTTCCACCTCCTCCGTGACAAAGCGGCCTTCCTTGGTGCAAAAGCCGTGAACCTTGACCTTTCTTGCGTTGCAGTCCTTTTTGTATGCCTCCCACGCCCGTTCCAGTGCCTGCGGTGTGTTGAATCGTCTGTGCCGTGCCATCTCTTGTTCTCCCTTCGTGATATTCGCATCTCTATTGTATCACGCAAGAAATGGAAAAAGGGAGGAGTAATTGTACGATTTTTTCAATTTTTTTCAAACTTTTTCAAAAAAACACCAAAGGGATATGCTCCCTTCGGTCATTTCCAATTTCCTGTATCGTCATATTTCAGATCGTTCATTCGTGCAATCAGGCAACTCCGAAAATTTTTCGCACAATAGGTTGACGTATAGCGTTTTTTTTGGTCGGCTCGTCGAAAGGACAGCTCTAAGTGACTGTTTCGTTCCACCCCCTCACAGCAAATGGATCTCTCCCTCTGACTCTTAAAAAAAGGGCAGCCAATCTGCTTGCTTTCAAACTGTCGCTTATCCTCCCTGCCCCGCTCGCCGCTCACCGTTGTTGGATCCTGCAACACCAAGCTGCGGGATCGCTCTGCCGTCTCGCTTCTCTTGGATGGAATCTGCAAGTTCTCTCGGAAAGCCTTTCCGGATGCTTTGTTTCCCAACGTATGCTCCCTT
Organism: Clostridia bacterium; assembly: GCA_017462145.1. The sequence continues at coordinate 1,387 of JAFTRT010000179.1, read as the reverse complement.
CTGCGCCTAAACACGTTTTTTTTGATTTCGGGGCTTGCCTCGTTTTCCCGTTTTGGGGACGGAATCCCGTTTATAAAGCTTGACCGTCAGATAATAAAAGCCGTTGTACTCGTTGTAGCACTCTCGGGGAGGCTTCTCAAAGCCCAAAAATTCATAGCCCTTGTGGCGTCGCTCCCAATAGGCACGATCCTCGCTGTGCCGCTTGACCATGCGCTCCACCTCCAAGGGTGTCACCGCACCGTCTCTCGGCTCCTCCGATATGGGCTTGGCCATATGTTTGGAGCAGGAAAAGCGGCGGCTGCCTACCGGTGCCTTGGCAATATACCGTGCCGCCGCCTCCGGCCCCCACAGCTTGGGGCGAAAGCGATCACAATTGGCTCGGATGCCTTTTTTCCACAACCGCTCTGCCTCGTCCCGATCCCGTCCACCCCATCCCGTCATAAACAGGTGAAAGTGGAAATTGAGCCGCCCTTGCAAGGGACCGCTCTTGTACGCCACCACCTCGATGCCGTACGCATAACGAAAAGGCGCAGACAGCTTTTTCTTCTGCGCCTTTCGCTCCGGGTCGTCGGGGGTCTTGCGCAGCTCCTCGGTGACCTGTTTCAACCGCTTCTCCCGATGCGCCTTGACCCGCCGCAGATAGTTGACCATATCCCGTCTGGCTTCTTCCTCGGTCAGCGGTGCTTCCGCAGGAGTATAGGTGGGGTGCATCAAGAGATCGCTCTCGTCAAAATTTGCGTTGACCAGCCGTACCAAAGCCTTGACAGACTGCCGCTTGTTATACTCGGCCTGTGCCTTGGCCGTTTTGTTCCGTTTGGGACCTCTGGGGATCTGCCGTCCATCTGCAAACACGGGATAGAATTTAACCTCCAACAGCTTTCCCGATCGGATTCTCTGCTCTCGGATCATCTGCACTCTCCTTTCTGATTCGGCTTCGCACCCGCTCCCCCTCCCTCTCCGAGGAGAAAGACTTTTCTTTTGGGGGTTGGCGTTTGCGCTTTCTTTTGGTTGATTTGTTATGATACATTACAAGGCCGAAAAAAAGACGTTTTTCGGTTTTAAGGGGGCTTCCCGGAAAGAGAAGCCCCTGCCTTGGGTCACGTTCTGGTGGTGCGGTATTTTTTCACCCATGCACGCTCAAAGGAGTCTCGTCTGGCGTACTGTGCGGCACGATCTGCCCATCGGGAGGCATACCGCCGTCGCTTTTCTTCGTCGTATGTCTTCCATTCGGCACAGCTTGTCTGACATCCGCCGCAGCGGTGCGGACAATCCCACCCCGTAGCCGGATCGTGACAGGGCGGTCGCCCCGAAGGGGGTACGAATGGCGGAAGCGACGTTTTTGGTTGATCATCGGCCGCTTCTCCGTTTGGCATCCTTCGTTTCATAT
>JAFTRT010000178.1 GCA_017462145.1 Clostridia bacterium | reverse complement strand
TACCCTAAATCCTCACAATTAAGATAAATACAGCGTTTATTAAACCGAGCTGAAGGAAAAGATCGCCATGCTTTTGGGCGGCAGTGCCGCATAAGAGCTGATCTTTGGAGATGTGTCGGGCGGTGCGTCCAACGATATCAAGCGAGCCACCGACGTTGCCAAGCGCATGGTCACACAGTTGGGTATGAGCAAGGTTTTGGGTCTTCGTGCCTTTGGAACCGATCAGGGCGAGATCTTCCTGGGACGGGATTTCTCCAGCTCTCAGGACAACTCGGATGAGACCGCAGCAAAGATCGATGCCGAGATCCACACCATCATTACCCAAGCATACGAACATGCAAAGCGCATTTTGACCGAAAATATGGATAAATTGCACTTTGTGGCCGAATTCCTGCTGAAGAACGAGGTGATGGACGGTGAGCAGTTTGCCGCCGCCATGGAGGGAGATCCCACCTTTGAAGAGCTGGAGGAAATGACCGAGGCCAAAAAGCGCAAGAGTCGGGAGGAAAATGAAGAGCGCCGCCGTCAGGAGGCCATTGCCGCCCGTAAAAAAGCCGAGGAAGAAGCCTTGAAGGCCGAAGCCGAAAAGATCGCACCCATGGAATCTCCCGAGGAAGAAGCGGATGCCGAGGAAGAAACGATCCCGGCTCCGGATGAGACGGAAGACTCCGAGGACGTGGAGGAAAGCGAAGAAGAATCCACCTCCGATGAGGATGATACCAACGCTTGATCCGAAGCAATAAAAAACAGCCGCAGAGTGATTCTCTGCGGCTGTTTTTACGTCGTCTCCAAGCTATTGCGATGCCTTCCCGCCAACAGCAAAGCTCGTTTTTTCATGCGAAAGGCACTGCTTCTGGAAAGGCCCAACAGCTCTCCGCAACGCTCCACCGATTGCCCTTTGATGTAATGGTAATAGAGGAACAGCTTTTCGTCGCTGTTGTCCATAGACATCACAAAATGACGGATTTCAAACATTCGGGCACGTGCCAACACGCCCTCGCCAAAGGGCTCTCCCGCCTCGGTCTCCCGTTGCTTGAAAAATTCCCTCTCATAACGATCCAAACGCAACAGCTTTCGATTCAGGGCATACCCCCTCAAATATTGATCGGTCTCCCGAAGAAGCTTTTGATTGTTTTCTTCCTCCGTCCCAACGGAGCCATGCATTGTTTGGGTCACACAAACCTCCTTCCTGTTTCATTCTATCTATCTTACTTTCGATCCGCTCGTTAAAAAGGAGCACAATCGACACAATACAAACGCCCGCTTGTGCGGATTACCGTCTCAGTTTCATAAAGCGGACTTCCGCATTTCCGACAGAATCCAACCCTTTCTCCCAGTTCCGAGCTCCTGCCGTCAAAGGATGGGCAAGCAGGCGGACAAAAGCGATAATGACAAATTTTACACATTTTTTGACGGTAAATCTCCTTCTTCTTCTATTTTTTGATTTGTTTTTCACTTTCTTATTGACAAAATGGATGTTTTCGGATATAATGAATCCGACAGCAATATTATAGCGGAAATCAGAATGGTTGTCAAGTATCTATTTCGGATTTCCGAAATATTGTTACAATTACACAAAAAGGAGCTGAAAATGGACTACGCTCTCTTGGAACGATTATTGAAAATGAACAATACAACAGTATATCGGGTGGCCCAAGCAACCAAAATCTCGCCCTCCACCTTTACCGACTGGAAAAACGGACGGTCGGTTCCCAAAACCGAAAAGCTCAAGCTGTTGGCCCATCATTTTGGCGTTTCTCTGTCCTATTTTTTGGGGGAGGACGAGCCACACGCCAAGGAACGGCAAATTCCCATTATCGGAGAGATCCGTGCAGGCTCGCCCATTCTGACCGACGAATCTCTTTTGGGCTATGAATACGCCGACGTAGGCGATGCAGAGGATTATTTCTATCTGAAGATCGTAGGTGACAGCATGAAAGACATCGGCATGATGGAGGGATCTCTGGTGCTTTTTCACAAGCAGCAGTATGCCGAGGACGGAGACGTGGTTGCCTGCTTGGTGGGAGGCGACTGTGCCACGGTGAAACGCTTTCAACGTGTCAAGCGCAACGTATATCTGCTCCCCGAAAACGAGGAATACACGCCCATTCATCTGACCACCGATGACTTTGAATCGGGAGAGGCACGCATTTTGGGCGTGGCCAAGGAAATTAAAATCAAACTGTAAGGAATCTCTTTGTATGATCGCACTCAATATTGACCGACTTTCCCTTTCCTTTGGCACCAAGGTCATCCTGGACGGCGTGACCTTTGCCGCCGACGAGGCCGATCGGATCGGCATTATCGGGTCCAACGGTGCGGGAAAATCCACCCTGTTCCGTCTGATTTTAGGGGAGCTGACACCCGACTCGGGGCACGTATATCGTTCCAAAGATAAGACCGTAGGAATTTTGCGGCAAAATGAAGCCTTGGAACGCTTACTGGTAGGGGAGGAGGAGCTTTCCGCTCTGGAGCTGATGTATCGCTCTTTCCCCGACCTCTTGGCCATGGAGGAACACCTGTCCTTGTTAGAACAACGCTTAGCCAATGAAGCAACCGAGGAGCTCACCGCCGAATATACCGCACTCAATGAAGCCTTTATCCGTGAGGGCGGTCTGGAATTTCGCGGGCGCTGTGCCTCCACGCTTCGCCGCATGGGCTTTGACGAGGAAGCCATGCACCGCCCCTTCTCCACGTTCAGCGGCGGTCAGCGTACCCGTCTGGCTCTCTCCCGTGAGCTGTGCCGTGAGCCGGATATTCTGATGTTGGACGAACCTACCAACCATTTGGATATGGAAACGTTGGATTGGTTGGAGCAGTTCTTGATGTGCTATAAAAAATGCGTCTTGGTCATCTCCCACGACCGTTACTTTTTGGATCGTGTTACCACCAAGACCCTCTGTATCGAGCATCACAAGGCCAAGCTCTACAACGGTGGCTATACCAAAAGCATGGAACAAAGGCGCATCGACCGTGAGATCGAAGAACGCCATTGGCGAAATCAACAAAAGGAGATCGCCCGCCAGGAGGCCTACATCGCCCAACAACGCCGTTGGAATCGGGAACGCAATATCATTGCCGCCGAGAGCCGCTTGAAGCTGTTGGACAAAATGGAAAAGCTGGAGCGCCCACAGGAGGATCTCCGTGCCATCCGCATGAGCTTTTCCTCCTCTGCCGTGACGGGCAACGACGTGCTGACGGTTCGGGATCTTGCCTTTTCCTATACCCCATCCGTGCCCCTGTTGCGTCCGCTGTCCTTTTTGGTCAAGAGAGGAGACCGGCTTTTCTTTGTCGGCCCCAACGGATGCGGAAAATCCACCCTGATCAAGCTCCTGTTGGGCAAGCTGGCCCCCACATCGGGATACGTCGATATGGGCTACAACGTCAACGTGGGCTATTACGATCAGGAAAACCAACAGTTGAATCTCCAAAACACCGTACTGGAGGAGCTTTGGCACACCTATCCCGCCATGACCGAAACAGCGGTTCGAACCGCCCTGTCTCTCTTCCGCTTTTTCGGAGAGGACGTTTTCAAGGAGGTATCCGAGATCAGTGGCGGCGAACGAGCCCGACTGACCCTTTGCAAGCTGATGCTGTCTGACGTGAACGTATTGGTGCTGGACGAGCCCACCAACCATTTGGATATCGACTCCCGTGAAGCTTTGGAGCAAGCGCTTTCTCAATTTGACGGCACCATTTTGGTGGTCTCTCACGACCGCTATCTCATTGACAAGTTAGCCACTCGCATCATCGACCTGACCCCGTCCGCCGGTACGTCCATGTGGGATATTCATGTAGAAACACCCGGACAGGGCTACGAGGAATTGTGCCGTGACCGCAAACGAAGAGCGGACACTGCCCCTTCCGAAGCGGAAGCACAACCGATACAGGCCGTCTCTTCTCAAAAAGAGCAATATCTGAAAAACAAGCAAAATGCCGCCGAGCTCCGTCGGGCACAAAAACGACTGGAACGTCTGCGTGCCGAGGCAGAACGCATTGAAGCAGAGCTTGAAACCATTGAAACAGAAATGCAAGGAGAGGCCGCAACCGATTACGTACGCCTGTCCGAGCTGGATACCAAGAAAAACGAACTGGAGGAACGGCTCCTGGAGATCTATGAGGAGACCGAACAATAAGGAGGACCTATGAAACAAAATCACAAAATCGGCATCATCGGTGCCATGCAGGTAGAAGTAGAGGGGCTGATCGCACGCTTATCCGATCCCAAAGAGGAGACCGTCAGCGGAATCCGTTTTGTCTGCGGCACCCTGGCAGGCAAGGAGGTTGTGGTGGCACAATGCGGAATCGGAAAGGTCTTTGCGGCTCTGTGTGCCCAGACGATGATCCTCCGCTACGGGACAGACTGCATCCTCAATACGGGGGTTGCGGGAACCCTTTCCCCCGAGCTTGGTATTTTGGATCTGGCTATTGCCACAGCCGTGGTTCAGCACGACATGGATACCTCTGCCATTGGAGACCCCGTCGGTCTGATCTCCGGAATCAATCGTATCACGCTCCCCGCATCGGATGAGATGGGAGAAAAGATTGCAACCGCCGCTGGGGCAATGGGCATTGTCTGCCGCCAAGGTGTCATTGCATCGGGAGACGTATTCGTCAACGACGGAAGCCGGAAAGCATGGATTCGGGAACAATTTGATGCCATTGCCTGCGATATGGAAGCAGGTGCCATCGGCCAGGTTTGCTTGGTTAACGGCATTCCCTGCTCGGTTCTGCGCACCATTTCCGACAATGCATCGGGAGAGGCGGAAATGGAATATCCCAAGATGGTCGCCATTGCCGCAGAACGCTCCCAACAGCTTTTGCTGTCGGTTTTGCCCACTTTATAAAAAGCACTTGATTTTTTATAAAAAATCCTGTATAATAATTGTAACACCACCCCACAAAGGAGAGTATTATGAAACGATTGTTGGCGTGTCTTTTGGCCGTACTGCTCGGCCTTTCTGCTCTGATCGGCTGTGCCGAAGAGCCTGCGGGCGACGAAAATATCGTATATGCAAATGGCTTGGAGTTGACCCCGGATGAAGACAAGACCTATTACACCTATAACAATAAGAAGGACAGATACGAAAAGGCAACGGTCGTAGTCGGCGATCCGATTCCGAAGGATCAGACATACTATGTGGATTCGGAGCCGGTTCGTCTGGTTG
>JAFTRT010000177.1 GCA_017462145.1 Clostridia bacterium | reverse complement strand
TTCAATGACCGTCGCTTCCCTCCCCTTCGGGCGGACAGCTTTGCTATTATACCACAACCTCTTCGACTTGTCAAGACTTTTTTCAAAACTTTTTCAAAGTTTTTTCTTCTTCCTCTCAACCGCCGCCTCTCTCGTGGACAGCTCCAGTATTCTACCACTTTTTTCTCCTCTTGTCAACACCTTTTTTCATTTTTTTGAATTTTCGCCATCATGGTTGTTTTTATCAAATTCATATTGACTTTTTTGTGCATTTGTGCTAAAATATCTCTGTGAATACAAAAGCCAAAACATGGAAAGAATCTCCGCAGAGAACAAAGGAGATGTTTTCATTCTCCGCTCTTTGGAAAGGAGTTACCATGAAGCCGATTCGTTTTTTACCAATCTTTTTTCTTTTCTTCCTATTGATATGTTGCCTTACCGCCTGCAACAAAGAATGCACGCACCAAGACATGGACCCGCAGGTGATTGCCCCCACATGCGACACCGAGGGAAAAACACGGCATCAGTGTGCCGATTGTTCCTATTCCTACGAGACCAACATTCTTCCTCCCAGCGGACATACCTTAACACAAGTGGTCAAAGCCCCCACCTGCACGGATGAGGGCTACACCGAATACACTTGCGCCTGCGGTTATTCCTACCGGGGAGCTCACGTACCGCCCAAAGGGCATCAATATAATACCGCCACCGTGGCCGCCACCTGCACCGAGCCGGGCATGGTGATCCACGTTTGCCCATGCGGAGAAAGCTTTCACAGTGATTTCAAAGCACCACTGGGGCACCGTTATCAGTCCGCTACCGTCCCCCCCACCTGCACAGTAGCAGGATTTACCGTTTACACCTGCTCTTGCGGTGTATCCTATCAGGGAGAAGAAACACCGCCCACCGGTCACCACTACACCGTCGCCGTAACCGAAGCCACCTGCACGGACGCAGGCTACACCGATTACACTTGTGCCTGCGGCGATGCCTACCGAGGAGATCTCGTTTCTCCCAAGGGACATCATCCCGTTTCTACCGTTACGTATCCCACATTGGCTTCCATGGGATACACCACCCACACCTGTGCTTGTGGTTTTTCCTACACGGGGAATTTCACCTCCTATGCCGAGATCTTGCCAAACGCATACGCCGGAGGCAATCAGGTTTTGGCAAAAGGAATCGACGTATCCCGTTACAATCATCCCGCTGCCGCCGACGGATCCTACCTCCCCTTGGATTGGGCCGCCATTCGCAATGCGGGTGTGGACTACGTGATCTTAAAAGCCGGAAGCACTCTCCGTTCGGGCGGTGCCTTGGGCGGTCTTGAACCTACATTTTTGGCGGATTATGCGGGAGCAAAGGCCGCAGGCCTTGATGTTGGCGTATATTTTTACACCTACGCCGTCACAGCAGAGTCAGCACGCACCGATGCAGAGTTGCTGTTAACTTGGTTGGAAGGGAAACAATTTGAGTATCCCATTTATTTGGATTTGGAGGACGACAGTCTCCGTTCTCTGACCTCCGCACAGTTGACCGATTTGTGTATTGCCTTTTGCTCGACTTTACAAGCAGAGGGCTATTACGCAGGCATTTACACCAACCAGGATTGGTTGACCAACGAGTTGGATGAAGTTGCCATGTTCCAACTCTTTGAGCTTTGGTATGCTCGCTATCCGGGCACAGCCTCCCCGACGTGGAACACTGCCGTTTACGGCGAACATTTGGGAATGTGGCAATACACCGACAATGGAAGCTTTGTGTTCCTTTCCGGTATAGAATTTGATTTCAATTACGCCTACAAGAATTTTCCCGCTTTGATGTTGCAACACGGCTTCAACGGCTATGAAGCAACAGCAGTCTGATCACAAGCAAAAAGAGACGGCACAGCAAACGCTGCGCCGTCTCTTTTTATCATATAATATAAAAGCATAAAAGCTCAATCCAAATCCCGTTCCGAGAGAATCGTGTACGCCTCTCGGATTTCCGACATCGAATAGCCATATCGCATCATGGCAGAAAACATCCGTTCCCGTTCCGCAGGCGTTTCGGGAAGCTCACCGAAACGGCGAGCCATCTGCTCGGCACACCGTGCGGCAAAGTCAACCTCTTGATCCTCCAGGTGATTCATCGCCGCCGCAATAGCATTGCGAGCATACTGCTTTTGATATAAGGAAGAAAAAATTCGTTTCTTTCCCCAGCCCTTGGCCAAGCCAAGTTCTGCCTCTCGAACCGCATTGGCCTCCTCAGACAGATACCCCTCTGCCGCAAGCAAAGCCACCGCATCCTCTGCAATCCCCCGTTGGATTCCTTTTCCTTGCAGCTTACGCACCAAGGCCCGTTCCGAGCTCATGCCGTACGCCATGGAAGCCAGTGCCCGTTTCAACGCCGCACAGACTTGTGCCCCATAGGAAAGTTCCTCGTAGAGCTCCCGACTGCAAGGGCCGCACTCCGGCCGAATTGCCGCATACTGTCCCGCAGAAATCACCAAGCGTTCCCGGTGCAAGCCACCGTCCCGCTCGCGCTCGAGACAGACCGCAACAGAATCCTCCCCTTCCGCATGCACGGAAGTGAT
>JAFTRT010000176.1 GCA_017462145.1 Clostridia bacterium | reverse complement strand
TCTTCGCTTTTCGTCACCGAAAAGCTTCGGGTTTCCCCGTGCCACCTGCGGATCTGTGCCGGGCCGGCATCCGACTGCGGTGTTGCTTCGGATAGGGTTTACAGCAAACCTATGTTACCATAGGAGTGGGTGAGCTCTTACCTCGCCTTTCCATCCTTACCTGTCAAAACAGGCGGTCTATTTCTGTTGCACTTTCCCGGGAGTCGCCTCCGGCTGACGTTATCAGCTATCCTGCCCTTTGAAGCCCGGACTTTCCTCACGGTAATACCTTTCGGCACCATACCGCGCGACCGTTCAACGAAGTTACACCCGATTATAACACATCTTATTTTGTCTGTCAAGACTTTTCTCTTCGGTTCTTTTCCCAAAAACCCTTGCTTTCGAATTGGTTTTGTGATATAATAACATGTAGTTTGAATTTGTTTGGAGGTGATATCGAATGAAATGGTTCCGCAATACCATTCTGGCACCGAAAATTTCCGAATCGCTGTCCTCCGTTCTCCCCGTTACAGGTATTGTGCTGTTGCTGTTGGTCACCGTTGTTCCTGTTCCAACCGCAATGCTGATGGCCTTTTTAATCGGTGCCATCATGCTGATCATCGGCATGGGATTGTTTACCTTGGGTGCGGAAACAGCAATGACACCCATGGGTCAGTACGTGGGTGCGACCATGACGAAAACAAGAAAGCTTTGGATCATCGTTTTGGTTTCTTTTTTTGTAGGAACCATGATCACGGTTTCCGAGCCTGACTTGCAGGTATTGGCAACACAGATTCCGTCCATTCCCCCCATGACCTTGATTTGGTCGGTGGCTATTGGCGTGGGCTTGCTGTTGGTTATCGCCATGCTTCGTATCCTCTTTCGGATTCGGCTGAAATATTTGCTTTTGTTCTTCTACGGCGCACTGTTTATTATGACCGTTTTTGTGCCTAACAATTTTCTCGCCGTTGCCTTTGACTCGGGCGGAGTCACCACCGGCCCCATGACCGTTCCTTTTATCATGGCATTGGGCGTAGGTGTTGCCTCCATCCGTTCGGATGACAGTGCGGGAGACGATAGCTTCGGTTTGGTTGCTCTGTGCTCTGTCGGCCCCATTATCGCCGTCATGCTTCTGGGAATTTTGAATCCCGTGGGAGATATGGTCGCAGACAATCCCGACATTTATTTTTCGGACAACTCCCGTGATATCATCCTGCTGTTCTTGAAGGAGCTACCTCATTACGCCAAGGAGGTTGCCGTTGCAATCGGTCCTATCGTTGTTTTCTTCTTGATCTTCCGTGCCATTTGCAGCCGTTTTCAGTTCAAAGGGCTGGGAAAGATCATGATCGGTGTCATCTATACATACGTCGGGCTTGTACTCTTTTTGACCGGTGTCAACGTAGGATTCATGCCCGTTGGTACGTACCTGGGAAGTGCCCTTGCTTCCGCATCCTACCGGTGGATCATTGTTCCTCTCGGAATGGTAATGGGATATTTTATCGTTGCCGCAGAGCCTGCCGTTCACGTATTGACCAAGCAGGTAGAGGACGTAACCTCCGGAACCATTCCCAAAAAGTTGCTCTCCCTGACCCTTTCCATCGGTGTGGCTGTATCCATCGGAATTGCCATGATCCGTGTGCTGACAGGTATCTCCCTGCTCTGGGTCATTATTCCGGGCTATGCAATCGCCCTGATCCTTTCCTTTTTTGTTCCCGATATTTTCACTTCCATTGCGTTTGACTCCGGCGGCGTAGCCTCCGGCCCCATGACGGCTACCTTCTTGCTTCCCTTTGCAAAGGGTGCCTGCACCGCTGTAGGCGGAAACGTAGCCGAGGATGCATTCGGCGTGGTTGCTTTGGTAGCCATGACGCCCTTGATCGCCATTCAGATTCTCGGATTGGTCTATAAGATCAAGCAACGCAAGCAACAAAAAGAGACGCAGACCGCTATTCCACAGAGTGCCGAGCCTACAGTGGTCGCAGAAGAAGATATCATCGAGTTATAAGGAGGTGCCGTGTTGAAGGATTTGTATTTACTGATCACCATCGTACGCAGAAACGATGCGGCGGAATATGAAGCATTTTACAGTGAGCATGGTGTAAACATGATCTACAACGCTCCGTGTAACGGAACGGCTCACGCCAAAACCTTGGATCTACTTGGAATCGAGCGGACGGAAAAATCCATGCTGTTGGCAGCTGTTACAGGCGATAACCTAAATCACTTGAAACAGGATTTAATGCGGATTATGAAGATCGATCTGCCCGACCGCGGTGTAGCCATGGCCATTCCCTTTTCGGGTGTGGGCGGAAGCAGAACCTTGGAATATTTTACGTCCGGACAGCCTACGTCCGAAGAAATGAATACGGAGGAAAAAGCCATGCAATCTTCTCACGATTTAATCGTTGCTATTTATGAAAAAGGCTATACCGACCTGGTCATGGATGCCGCCCGTGAGGCAGGCGCCGCAGGCGGAACTACCATCAATGCCAAGGGTACGGCGGCAAGTGCAAAGAAATTCTTTGGCCTGTCTTTGGCGGAGGAAAAAGAGATCGTTCTGATCGTCTCCACCGGCGAACAAAAGAAAGAGCTGATGAAAGCCATTATGCAAAAAGCAGGAATGGATTCTAAAGCGCACGCTGTGGTCTTCTCCCTGCCGGTCAGTGCTACTGCAGGCTTCCGCTTTGCCGATACGGTGGAAAAGGAATAAACACTTCAAAGGGCGTTTTTCATCCGAAAAACGCCCTTTGTAATCGTTTATCTTGACAAAAGGAGCCTTTTCAAGAAAGGCTCCTTTTGTATTTTTAGAGATACGCAAACAGCAAGTGAGCACTGTGAGCATCCATTGCGGTATAATCAGTGATCTCGTATCGGTTATCGTTGGAATCCCGAATCAAGATTCGGTTGGTACCGTGCAGATGCTTGATATCGCTGTGACGGCTTCGGATGCGGAAGCTCACCTCGCCTCGGTCGGTCATAACCGTCCATTTTAGTGCACCGAACTTCTCCTCGCAACTGATCATACGGGTGATTTTGGGAATCATGTAATACTCCTCAAAGCACTCCTCCAACGCACATTGAGAGGCCTCGTCCAACTCGGCAAAGTCACGAACAAAACCAATCTCCTTTTCATCCTTGTCCAACAACGTGATATACATGGTTTGGTTGGAAAAAGGAAACAGCTTACGGGGCTCTAACTTGTCATAGACGGTTCCGTCCTTTAGGGTGAGACGAACCAGATACAGATCGCTCCGCTCCAGCTTTCCTGTATATTTATCAATATAAATTCTTCCCATGACAGCCTCCTTATTCAAAGTTCTCGGCTCTGCGCTCTTCGGCAATCTTGTCCGACATGGATTGAATCTGAACCAAGCGATAGTACTTACCCTTCTGCGCCATCAGCTCTTCGGGCGTACCGCACTCAATGATCTCACCGTTATCGACCACCACGATCTTATTGGCCTTGGACAGGGTGGAAAGACGGTGTGCAATCATAATGGTGGTTCGTCCGCTGATCAGATGCTCAATTGCCTCCTGGATCAGGTGCTCAGTCTCGGAGTCCACAGATGCGGTGGCCTCGTCAAAGACCAGCATCTTGGGATTGCGGAGCATCGCGCGGGCAATGGAGATACGCTGGCGTTCACCGCCGGAAAGGCCCACGCCGCGCTCACCCAGCATGGAATCGTATCCGTCCGGCTGGCGGACGATAAACTCATGGGCATTGGCGATGTCTGCCGCATTGATGACCTCATCCACGGAGAAGCTTTCATCTCCGTATGCAATATTGTTGAAGATGGTGTCGTGGAACATCATGGGTTCTTGCTGCACGTATCCGATATGAGAGCGGTAATACTGCATATCAATATTTCGGATATCCACACCGCCTACGGTAATCTGACCCTCATAGTGGTCATAGTATCGCAACAGCAGGTTGATCAGCGTGGATTTACCGGAACCCGTGGTTCCCACAATACCGACAATATCACCCGGCTCAATGGTCAGGTTGATATTTTTCAGAACCTTCTTGGTACGGTCAAAGGAGAAGTTGACGTTCTTGAATTCGATCCGTCCGCCAATGTCCGCTTCCGTATTGCCCTTTCCAAAGTCATGCTCGGGCTCTGCATCCAAAATATCCATGATTCGCTCGGTAGAGGACATGGCGTTTTGCATCGTATCGGACAGATTGGCAAAGAAGTTGACGGGATCGTAGAACATGGTTGCATACGAAATAAAGGAAACCAAAAGACCAACGGAAATCTCGCCCGTATTT
>JAFTRT010000175.1 GCA_017462145.1 Clostridia bacterium | reverse complement strand
CTCCAACGACACCACTTGGCGTGACGGTAACAGAGGTTTCCTATACCAAGGCAACCGTTAGCTGGAATGCGGCTAGTGATGACACAGGAATTGCAGGCTATGACATCTACCGCAATGACAAGAAGATGATATCCGTATCTGGTACAAGCTATACAGATAAGAACCTGCAGCCAGGAACGGAATATACCTATTATCCTCTCAATCCAACAGATGAATACCGTCCTTTGCGCTATCAGGAGGAGGAGGTATTTACCGCAGCTTGTTTTGCTTCCGAGCGGCGTGTGCGGTGGTCGGGTGACTGTCGGGATTTGGCCTTTCTTTGCTATGCTCACGGCGGATGGGCGAAGGCTGTTTACGTAACAGAGGCAGGCACCGATTTTTTGGACGACTTTGTCGCAGGAAACTTTTCTTCCTACGTGTTGGCTCAAGGCTATAACGAAACGGAGATCACAAAGGGCGTGGTGGACAGCTGGAATGATGTGGATCGGAATCGAAAAAAGGTCAATGTGCAGCTCTTGGCCGATTTGGTTTCCTATGATATTCTGGGCTATGATCAAACCAATTCGTTGGCTCATATCTGCGGCAGAGTGTATTGCTATGACAGCCAGACTTATTGGTACGTGGATTATGACAGTCTGGACAACACTTACTTCTCGTTCGACGGAGAATTTTCCTATCGACGGGGAACGGTAGCCGCCGTGGTGCTGTCGGAGGCAGAGATCGCCCAAATCGGGATATGGAGCGAAGCAATGACGTATCGTGAGTCGGAACAACCGTTGGAAACACCATCGGAGCCGGCGGATCCCGTTGGCCCTGCCGTAATTTTCATTCTTCTTGGCACGCCCGTCGGCTTCTTCCTGCCTGCGGCACTGGGTGTGATGAGTCTGGTCTTTACCCGTTCCAAGCGGGCACAATCTCCCCGGCGGTGGTATTGGTTGACGGCTTGCTGTTTGATTTGGCTGTTGCTGTCGTCGTTGATTTTGATGGTCTTTCTTCTGACATTATTATAAAAAACATTGCTTTTTTGCCCGATTCATGGTATACTGAAGCCATGAGAAAAGGAGAAGACGATGAAAATTTATTTATTTGACTTTGACGGAACGCTGGTGGATTCCATGCCCACCTATGGAGGGTTGATGCTTCGAATTTTATCGGAGCAGGGAGTCGAGTATCCTGCGGATGTGATTAAAATCATTACGCCTCTTGGCTTTGTGGGAACTGCCCGTTATTTTATTCAAGAGCTGGGGGTTCGGGAGACAGAGGATGCACTGATTGCCACCATGGTGGAATATGCGGTGGATGCCTATACCCACCGAGTGCCTGCTAAGGCCAATGTGGTTTCGGTCCTGCACCGCTTGAAGGAGCAGGGAGCATCTTTGAACGTGCTGACGGCAAGTCCCCACGACACGTTGGATCCCTGCTTGAAGCGGCTGGGGATCTGGGAGTTGTTTGATCACGTTTGGTCTTGCAATGATTTTCAGACCACCAAGGCAGACCCCAACATTTACCGCATGGCGGCGGAGCGCTTGGGTGCTTCGGTAGAGGACGTTATTTTTTTGGATGACAATTACAATGCGGACGTTACTGCCAAGAAAGCGGGAATGCAGGTGTACGGCGTATACGACGAATCCTCGGCGGAGTACGAGACAGAGATCCGTTCGGTTACGGACCGATACATCACGGATTTTTCCGAGCTGTTGACCGACTGATTCAAGCACCCAAAAGAGCCCATATCGTTTGTTTCTTGCAAGAAAATGGTGTGGGCATTTTTATTTTTCTGAAAAAAGTGAAAAAGCTGTTTCTTTTGCACCCAAAATGTGATACAATATAAAAAAAGAAGCAAAGGAGAACCTTATGTCCGACATCAGAAATCAGATGGATCCCGCCTTTCAGTGGGATTTTACCCATATTTTTCCCTCTCGCAAGGCGTGGGAGGATGCCTATACCAAGGCGGAAGAAGCAATTGCTTGCATTGCTCGGGTGGAGGGAACCTTGGGTACCTCTGCCGAGAGCTTGAAAAACGGCTTGGAACAACTCTTTGAAACGGCAGAGCAGGTGGAGTTGGTCTATCTGTACGCTTCCTTGCACAAAAACAGCGATAACGGTGATCCCGCCTATCAAGAGATGGAGGGACGTGCGGTCAATCTGTACGTGTCCTTTCAGACAGCCGTTTCCTTTTTGGAGCCGGAGCTGTTGGCTTGCGAGGAGGAGACCCTCCGTACCTATCTGAAGGCGCCGACCTTGGCTCCCTACCGCCACATGGTGGAGGACACGTTGAGAGGACGGGCGCACATGCTGTCCGCTGAACAGGAGAAAATGCTGGCAATGCTATCGGATGTGGCAGGAAACTGCTCCAACATTTTTGAAATGTTGGAGAGCGTGGATATGACCTTTCCCCCCATTCGGGATGAGAAAGGGGAAACGGTTCCCCTGACGCATGGAAGCTTTGGTGTTTATCGGGAGAGCCGTGACCGATCGGTTCGCAAGGAGGCCTTTGAGACCTATTTCGGTGAGTTTGGACGGTATATCAATACCTTTGCGGCCATGTACGCAGGCTCGGTGAAAACCGACAGCTATTTTGCCTCGGTCCGCTCCTTTTCTTCGCCCTGTGAGGCCTCGCTATACGGCGGAAACGTGCCGGTTTCGGTCTATGACAGTCTATGCGAGGCCGTCCACGGAGGGTTGCCGACCATGAAGCGTTATTTGGAGCTTCGCCGCCGTCAGCTGGGACTGGAGGAGCT
>JAFTRT010000174.1 GCA_017462145.1 Clostridia bacterium | reverse complement strand
TCTCCTGGGCGGATTCACAGCAAGCACGCACACTGGCCGCCGCTTGGGGATAGGCCAATCCCACGTCCTCGGAGGCGATGACCTGAAGCCGTCGGCACACCGAGATCAACTCCCCGAGAGAGAGGAGCTTGGCCAGATAAAAGCAGGTGGCATCGGGATCCGAGCCCCGAATGGACTTTTGCAGACAGGACAGCAGATCGTAGTGGGTATCGGTATCGTAATTGCCGATACGCACGTTGAACTCATCCACCACCTCACGGGTAATTTGGGACTCCGCCACAAAAAAGGCATTTTCCAACACTCCGATGGCATGGCGCACGTCTCCCGAGGTGCTCTGCCCGATGTAGTGCAGCACCTCGTCCGTAACGGTCTTATCCGTTCCCTCCTCCTGATTCAAGTACGCCAAGGCCCGACGGAGGGCAGGTGCGCACTCCTCGGGAGAAACCGGCTTAAATTCAAACAGGGAGGAACGGGAAATAATCGCATTATAAATATAGAAATGAGGGTTTTCCGTGGTGGACGTAATGAGGGTCACCCGTCCGTCCTCAATATACTCCAACAAGGCCTGCTGCTGCTTCCGATTGAAATACTGAATCTCATCGATATACAGCAGGATCCCTCCCGTACAAAAGAGGGAGTCGGTCTGAGCCAAAATTTCCTTTACGTCGGACACGCTTGCCGTGGTGGCGTTCAGCCGATGAAACACCATTCCCGCCTCCCGTGCCAACAGCTCGGCGGCCGTGGTCTTTCCCGTACCGGGAGGACCGTAAAAGATCATATTGGTCAACCGTCCCGATGCCATCATCCGTCGGATCACGCCTCTGGAGCCGAACAGGTGGGTCTGTCCCACGATCTCGTCGATATGCTTGGGGCGGAGCAAATCCGCCGTTCTGACACTTTTCAAGGGAATTCCCCTCCTTTCGACCGTTTTTTCAGAATCTTATACAGGCAATAGCCCGTTGAGCCACTTCAGGGCGTGTGGCATGGCAAACAGCAAGGCAAAAAAGAGAACGGCGCACAAAACGACCATCAAGCAGGCCAGCGGCCAGGAATTGCCCTTGGCCTCAAATTTGATGTCTGCCATGTGCTTCAGCTCCTCGGGAACGTAGTAATGATCCCCGTCGGACGCCCGGTAGGTGGGCTCCCGAAAGGGCTTGCGAGAGCCCGGATTCGCTTCTTCATAGGCCATGCGCTTTTGCTCCACGTCCTCCCAAAAGGAATCCTCCTCCCGACAGCGCACCACACGGCGGATGCTGACGTTGTTGCGGAGCAGGCGGCGCACAAGGGGATTGGTAAGCCCAAGCTCCGAGAGGGTCACGGCTCGGTCGGGGGACAGGCACTCCCGTGCAATCAAAGCACGGACTGCCGCCCCCAAGACCCGTTTGTGAAAGGCCGCCCACAAAAAGGACAGCGCCAACCCGATGCAAAGCCCCAACACTATGTTGCGAAGCAATACGTAGTCCTGGGGGGTCATCCCCAAACGGTCGTAATACAGTTGGGGGCTCCAGTAGGTGTCCAAAAAGTAATACCACAGCTCCAAATACAGCGGTATCTCGGCATAATGCGGTGCCGACAGCAAAACCGAAGTGTTCATGCTTCCTCCTTGGATTTTTTACAGATTTTGGAAAATTATCATCACTTGCGGATCACGTCCACGCCAATATATTTGCGGAGAACCTCAGGAACCAAAACAGAACCGTCTGCCTGCTGATTCTGCTCTACCAAGGCAGGCAGAATCCGGCTGGTAGCCAGACCCGATCCGTTCAGCGTATGAACGAATTCGATCTTGCCCGTTCCCTCACGCTTCACACGCATCATGCCTCTGCGAGCCTGATAATCACGGGCATTGGAGACCGAGGAGACCTCTTTGTAGCCGTTCATGGAGGGAATATTGATCTCAATATCGTAGGTTCTTGCCATCGAAGCGGAGCAATCCTCTGCCGCCAGCTTCACGGTACGGAAGTGGAAGCCCAAGCCCTTGACCAGATTTTCTGCATTGGCCACCAGCTCCTCAAAAGCGGCGTCGCTTCCCTCGGGGAGCGTGTACTGTACCATCTCCACCTTGTTGAACTGATGTCCTCTCACCATTCCTCTTTCATCGGCACGATAGCTGCCCGCCTCTCTGCGGAAGCAGGGCGTGTAGCTGATATATTTGCGAGGCAGATCTTCCCAAGAAATATATCAGCTATACCCCTTGCTTCCGCCGTGAGGCAGGCTCTTACCGTGCAGATGAAAGAGGAATGGTGAGAGGACATCAGTTCAACAAGGTGGAGATGGTACAGTACACGCTGCCAGAGAAGAGCGACGAGGCGTTCGAGGAGCTGGTTGCCAATGCGGAGAACCTGGTAAAGGGACTTGGATTCCATTTCAGAACCGTGAAGCTGGCGGCAGAGGATTGCTCCGCTTCCATGGCTCGCACCTATGATATTGAGATTAACATCCCCTCTATGAACGGATATAAGGAGGTCTCCTCGGTTTCCAACGCAAGAGATTATCAAGCTCGCAGAGGTATGATGCGTGTGAAGCGTGAGAACGGAAAGACCGAGTTTTTGCATACCCTCAACGGCTCCGGACTTGCTACCAGCCGTATTTTCCCTGCCTTGGTGGAGCAAAACCAGAATGCTGACGGAAGCGTGACGGTTCCTGAGGTGCTGCGGAAGTATATCGGTCTTGACGTTATCAAGAAGTAATATCTCCCACCCCCCTGAAAAGGAGAATTTGAATGTTGGTTCGTAATGCGATCTTTTCGCTCAGCGCCGATGCCTCTCTTTGGGAAAAGATGGTCAGCTGGTATCAGCAATCCTTTTTACATGAGTTGATCACCTCCATACAGACGCAATTTTTCAACGTGGAGTTTGGTGTATACGAGAATTTTTCCTTCTCGGAGCAGGCAGAGTCCACGGCGGAGACCTTGATCGTTGGCATTGCCATTGGGTTGATCATTGCGGCTGCGTTTATGTCGTTTACCCGAACGAGGATCGGTCGATTTGTCAGGAAAATGATCAAAGAGGAGTGTTTTTCTGCCGAAAGCAGTAAAACACTGACAGAATTGGAAGAATTTAGGAACTCTACGGTGAGAAGGCAGCTCGCAAAGGGAATGATTTTGCGAAATATCGTTCGGTGTGTAGAGGAGGACGATGCCAAAGCGGCGGGGGCGGAGTACCAATTTGATTTCAAAACGGCGCACTTTTATATCCCCGAGGAGCAAAAATACCGTGCGGACGTGCGGTTTGAGAAAAAAGGGATCGGTTGGTTGACTGTCTTACTGACGGCGGTCTGTGCGGTGGTTGCCGCCTCTCTCCTTTGCACCTTCTTGCCCGATATCGTACGCTTGATGGATAATCTTATTCTGTTTTTTACCCAGTGAGTTAAAAGAAAGCCCTGTGCTGTTGCGCAGGGCTTTCTTTTTGAAACGTGGGGGATGTAAAAAATAGAGTTTTAGCTGCTG
>JAFTRT010000173.1 GCA_017462145.1 Clostridia bacterium | reverse complement strand
GTGTCCAGCAGGATCATGGCAACCAAAATTTGGCCTAAATTGTGGGTGACGGCCCCCGTCACACTCACTCCCACCGACGACAGCTTGTCGGTTCGCTTCAGAAGCCACATCACCAACAGGCTGAGAACGGCGCCCGCTACGCTGTAGGCAAAGGTCATGACGTTGCCGAACAACAGGGCGGAAAGGCAGAGCCGCACGAAGGATACGAGAGCTGCATATTTCAGGCCGAGACCATACAGCACGTACAGAATGACCACATTGGGCAAGCCGATTTTGATACCGGGAACGGCAACGAAGATGGGGGGCAGTAAAAATTCCACGTAGGACAGCAGAAGCGCCAAGGCGGTGGTGATACTCACAAAGGCGATTCGCTGTGTGTTTGCTTGTTTTTGTTTCACTGGATCCTCCCTACGCTACAATATCCGGTTGATCCTGCTCTGCCGTTCGGATCGCAATGACCACCTTGTTGGGCAAGCAGATGATGCTGTCACCGTTATGCCGAATGGGGCGATGGACGGCGCAGATGCCGTCGGGACAGCCGGCCTCGGTTACCGAGGCTCTTCCGTCTTCGATGACCAACAGATTATAGCCGTCCCCGTTTCGGATCTCTACCGTTCTGTTCTCATGGAGGGAATATTCGCCCCAAAGTTTGCCGTCCACGGTCACAATCACCGTGTCGCCCTCGGTTCGGAACAAAAAGATCGCCAAGGCGGCAACGGCAACGAGCAACAGCAAGGAAACGATCAAAATGATATCGTTTCTTACCTTTCGCCCGTTGCCGCCGACCGTTTGTGAGCTCTTTGGTTTGCTCATACAATCGTTCATGGGATCAAGATAAGCGGAAATCCTCGGGAAGATCGGGGAAGCTGACCTGCTTGATGCATCCCGTGGGGCAGACCTCTGCGCACAGACCGCAGCCTGTACATTTCGTATCATCGATGACGGCACAGTTGTCGATCACGGTAATGGCTCCGTGCGGGCAGGTCTTTTCGCACTTTTTGCAGGCAATACAAGCGTTGGCACAGGCCTTTCTGGCTTCTGCACCCTTGTCCTTACTGCTGCAATAGACCACGGTTGTTGCTTCCTGGGGGATCATGGAGATGATCCGCTTGGGACATTCCTTGACACAAAGGCCACAGCCCACGCAACGGGCGGTGTTGATTCTTGCAATTCCATCCTCAATGCAAATGGCTTGGGAAACGCACACTTTGGCGCAGTCACCGCAGCCAATACAGCCGTAGGAGCAGGATTTGGTTCCGCTATAGATCAAGGAGCGTGCTCTGCAGGAGTCGATTCCCGCATATTCTGCTTTTTCCGAGGTCACGTCGCAGGTACCGTTGCAGTGCACGAACGCAACCTGATCCTTGGTTTCTTCTACTTCAATCCCCAAAATTTCTCCCAGCTGCTTGGCCGTTGCCTCGGCACCGGGAATACAAAGGTTGGGTTTGGCCTCGCCCTTGGCAAGTGCCGCTGCGTAGTCGTTACAGCCCTTAAAGCCGCAAGCACCGCAGTTGATACCGGGGAGTGCATCTCTGACTTTTTTGGTTGTTTCGTCCTCCTCAATGCCGAACAGGTGAATGAACAGCGCAAGCAGGATACCAAAGAAGAGACCCACCGATACCACCACAGCAAGAGCGATCAATATATCAATCCACATAGCAACCTCCTTATGCAAAGAGCTGATCCACGATTCCCGCAAGACCCATGAAGGCAAGGGAAATGAAGGATGCGGCAATCAGTGTGATGGCAACGCCCCGAAAGTTCTTGGGAACTCTGGATTCGTCGATACGAGAGCGGATTCCGGAAAAGAGAACCATGGCAAGCAGAAATCCGAGGCCACAACCCAAGGAGCTGACCATCGATTCTACAAAGTTGTAGCCGTCGGTGATGTTGTTGATGGCCACACCCAGAACGGCGCAGTTGGTGGTGATGAGGGGCAGATAAACGCCCAAGCCCTGATGGAGTGCGGGGGAAAACTTTTTGAGGATGATCTCAAGGATCTGAACGAGGGAGGCAATGATTAGGATGAATACGATGGTCTGCAAATAGCCAAGACCAAAGCGATCCAAAACCAGATGCTGGATGGGCCAGGTCACAAGGGTTGCCAGCAGCATGACCACGGTAACCGAAACACCCATACCCACCGCTTGATTGAGCTTTTTGGAAACGCCCAGAAAAGGGCAGATGCCCAAGAAGCGGCTGAGCACGTAGTTGTTGACCAATACGGAGGATAACAGAATGATGACCAGTGTTTTCATTTGGTTTCCTCCTTTTCTTCCGTGCAGGCACCGTTGCTTTTACAGAGCTTGGCACCGGGACAGCCTGCGCAGGAAAATTCCTTTTTCTTGGGGCTCTTGCCCATGGTCAGCACACTGACCAGTGCGATCATCAAGCCAAAGATGACCATACCGCCGGGAGCTTTGACCAAAAATTCGATCTTGTAGTTTTCCAAGAAGGGAATGGCAATGCCGGCAAAGCTGGCGGCTCCCAATACCTCTCGGATGGTAGCGATGGCGCACAGGGCGAGGGTAAAGCCGATGCCCATGCCCATACCGTCCAAAGCCGATTTGCCAACCGAGTTTTTGCTGGCAAACATTTCGGCTCTTCCCAAAATGATACAGTTCACCACGATCAGAGCGAGGTAGACGCCCAGCATATCGTAAAGGTCGGGCAAAAAGGCGTGGATCAGCATTTGTACAATGGTAACGAAGCCTGCGATGATCACGATATAGCAGGGAATTCGCACGTTATCGGGAATGACCTTGCGAAGCAAAGAGATCAGCATATTGGAGCAGATCAGAACCAGCAGGGTGGCAATACCCATGCCAAAGGCACCAAACACGTTGGTGGTGGTTGCCAAGGTGGGGCAGGTTCCCAAAATGAGAACCAAAACGGGATTTTCCTTGAGAATTCCGTTGGTCAGGATGGAAAGACAACTGTTTTTCTTCATTCTTGATTGCCTCCCTCAAAGATTTTTACTGCCGTAAAGGCACGGAGAATAGCGGTCTTGTAGCCGTTGGTGGTCAGCGTTGCACCACTGATGGCATCGACGTTGTTGTAGGTCTCCTCGGTCTTGCCGTCAAACTGACCGTAGAAGGATTCCTCTTCACAAGCGGAACCAAAGCCGTCGGTTTCTGCTTGGGAAAGGGTGAGACAGTCGATAATCTTGCCCTCTGCGGTGATGGAAACGAGAATATAGATATATTCACCGGAGGCGGGATGATACTCGTCCCCACCTTGAATGCCGTAGCCGGCACCCTTGATCTCTATGACATAATTTCCGGTTGCCGTTACCTTGGCCGAGACCAACTGAGAGGGCAGACCCTCATAGGCAGACAGATCCAGAGCGGTGGTAGACGTTGCTTGGATGGTCTCCAAAGCGGTCTTGACGGTTTGGGCATCTGCCTCGGAGCACGAGGTCAGCACTTGATTGGAGCTGTCTGCGGCGATCCATTGCTCGCCTACCAGACAAACGGATCCCGCACCGTTCTTGGCGGTGTAGATGGCATCCACGCCGTCGATGACTTCGACAAAGAAATGTTTTTCAAACGCTCCCTCTGCTTGGGGAAGTGCCGTGGAGAGTGCCTCGTTGAGGATTTCCTCCTCGGTGCGAAGATCCACCGATCCGCCACCCAAAATGATAACGGTATTCAAGGCATCCTTGACCGCATTGCGGTAGGCAACCGTGGTTTTGGTGGCACCTGCAATGGCATCGACGCCGTCAATGCTTGTGGCATCCTTTCCCACAACGGCAACGGCGAAGCCTTCTGCCGCAGTACCGCCGATGGAGGGCGTCTCTGCCGAAGCAATGAGCTTGGTTCCCACAACGGTTCCCTCAGAAGAGATTCCGCACATCAGAACCATTCCGGCGGCATAGCCCGTGGTGTTCAGTTTCACCACATAGCCGCCGTTTTGCGCACGGTAAACCTCGGAGACGGTGGCGGGAAGCGTATAAGAGCTGATGTCGATGGATTCAAAGCTTCCACCTTCGGGAAGAACCTCCAACAGTGCCGAGTTGGCCTTGCTTTGCTCGTTTTGTTCGATCATGGGGGCGGTTATGAAATTGGTGATGGCCATCAGAATGGCAACCGTTGCGCAAATGCAGACCAGCACCACAATGCTTTTGATGGATTTTTTCATGCCTTTTTCCCTCCAAAAATCTTACGTGCAGTCAGCTTTTCGATGTAGGGGTTCAGGATGTTCATAAACAGAATCGCAAAGGAAACACCCTCGGGATACACACCGAAATAACGGATCAAGAAAGTGAGCAGACCCGCACCCAGGCCAAAGATGATCTTTCCGGCAGGGGTGGCAGGGGAGGTCACGTAATCGGTTGCCATAAAGATGGCACCGATGAGAAGTCCGCCCGACAGGATCAAGGCCAGCGCCTTGGCCGCATCAAAGCCTTCCATCAAGAAGGAGAGGAGGAAGACGCTTCCCACAAAGGTAACGGGAATGTGCCAGGTAATGACACGGCGGATCAGCAAATAGACAAAGCCGATCAGCAGTGCCAACGCACAGGTCTCGCCGATGGCACCGCCCGTGGTACCCAAAAACAGGTCGAGCAGCGCAGGGGTTGTCCCCTCAGCCATCTGGGCCAGAGGCGTTGCACCGGAGGCCGTGTCCACGATGGTGGGCATTGCCTGTACGGCCATGCTGCCAAAAGCAACCAGCATAAAGACTCTTGCCGTAATGGCGGGGTTGACCAGATTGCTTCCGATTCCGCCAAACAGGCATTTGACCAGAACGATGGCAAAGAGACAGCCGATGACACATTGCCAGATCGGAATGTTGGCAGGAAGATTCAGAGCCAGCAACAATCCCGTGACGGCCGCACTCAGGTCTCCGATGGTCTGTTCTTTTTTGGTGATCCGGTTGTAAAGCCACTCCAAGAGAACGCAGGATGCAACGCAGACTGCGATCACCAGCAGAGAACGCCATCCAAAGATGATGGCACCTGCAACGGTGGCGGGAAGCAATGCGATCAAGACGTCACGCATGATGGATGCGGTGGATCTTCCGCAATGAATATGCGGAGAAGCGGACAAATGCAACAGCTTATCCATTTTTGGTTGCCTCCTTTGCTTTTTCTTCCTTCAACAGCTGCTTGGCAAGCGTGTTGGTCTGTACCAGAGGACGGTTGGCAGGGCAGGTAAAGCTGCAACAACCGCACAGCATACAGGTATCCACCGACAGCTTTTTGAGGGCATCGGTATCCTTTTTTTCATAAGCGAGCAGGATTTCTGCCGGGGCCAGTCCAAAGGGACAAGCGTTGGTGCAAGCACCGCATCGGATACAAGCGGTAGTTTTGGGCAGCTTGGCTTCCTTGGGGGAGAGGGCGATCACGGCGTTGGTGTTTTTGATGATCGGTACGTTGAGATCGGGGACGGTAATGCCCATCATGGGGCCGCCGTACAGGATCTTTTGGGGCGCCACCGTAAAGCCGCCGCAGAACGCAAACACGTCCTCCAAAGGGGTTCCGATGGGAACGATCACGTTTTGCGGTGCGGCTACCGAGCCGCCATCCACCGTGACGCATTTTTCCACCAAGGGCATACCGGTCTTGAGATAGGAGCCGATGGCGGCAATGGTGGTACAGTTGCAAACGATACATCCCACGTCAATGGGAAGCTTGCCCGTGGGGATGACCTTTTTGACGGTATGATAGACCAAAACCTTTTCACCGCCTTGAGGATAGACTTGGGGAAGGACCTTGACCTCCACGCCCGTCATTCCTGCGGCCATCTGCCTCATGGCCTCAATTGCTTTCTTTTTGTTGCGCTCAATGCCGATGATGACACGGCGGACCGCAACATGCTCTTGCAACGTACGGATGGCCAATGCCATGTCGTCCGCACGCTCGGTCATGGTCAGAGAATCGCTGGTGATATAGGGTTCGCACTCGGCTCCATTGATGATCAGAGCTTCGATCCGCTGGGGATCGACATTCCACTTGACATGAGTGGGAAAGCCTGCACCGCCCAGGCCGACCACACCGCTTTCCTTGATGGCTTGGATCAACTCCTCACGGCTGTTGACCGAGGGAGCGGCAAGGGTCTCGCAGGGGGTCATTTGACCGTCCGATTCGATGACCACAGCGGGAACGGTGTTGCCCGTGGCAAGCAAGATATCTGTGATCTTGGTGACCTTTCCGGAAACGCTGGCGTGGATGGGTGCCGACACCGTTCCAACGGCCTCTCCAATCTTGGTTCCGACTCCGACGGTATCACCGACCTTCACCGTAGGCGATGCGGGAGCACCGATATGCATCGACATGGGGATGGTCACTTTTTTGACATCCGTCAGCCGTGCCGCCGCCTGATCGGCGGTATTTTTTCTGTGGGGAACATGGACACCGTGTAAGAAAAAAGACATTTGAATTTCTACCTTTCTTTCGTAGTGTGTAAGTGTATAACTTATCATTTTAATTGTACCATCTAATTTGGTATTTGTCAATAAATTTCTCCGTATTCACAGGTTTTGGCGAAATCAGAATCCATATTGACAAAAACCAACAAAAGAGGTATAATGCTGTTAGTATCGGTTCTTATGGAGGGATGACATGAACGTATTGCATACCTTTATTGAAAAGATTCTTCCTTATATGATCTCCATTTTGGAGATCATCGGGATTTTTGTCGTGTTTTGGTCGGGAATCCACGGATTTTGGCAATATTTCCAAAACACCTTTATGAAAAAGAAATACGATCTCCAAACCAATCTTGCCAAGGGCTTGGCGATGGGCTTGGAGTTCAAAATGGCGGCCGAGATTCTGCGCACGTTGCTGATCGAAAATTTAGAGGAGCTGTATATGCTGGGGGCGGTGATCCTGCTCCGTGCTTTGTTGAGCCTGTTGATTCATTATGAAATCAGACCTCACAAACGAGCCAAGAAAGAGCTTAGAGAATCGGAAGAGGCGGCAAAGGAGACAGACAAGGCTTCGGGCTCGGCAGAGCAGAAATCGGACGAACCGTAATGGCTGTCAAGCATGCCGCAAGGGTTTGCGGCCGATTGTGAGAAACCAACAGAAAAAGAGAGAACCTTTCGGTGTACTGCCGATGGGTTCTCTCTTTTTTCTTTTATTCCGAAACGGAGATCCAAAGCTTGCACCGCTCTTTGACCTGCATTGTGCGGAAGTAGGCTTGCTCCATGGGAAGCCACTCTTCCAAAAAACGCTTGACCATGGGGGCGGAATTGCGATGGAGGATTCGCCTGACTTGTAATTCGGGTGCGATCTCCAAAAAAACGGACAGATCATAATGCTCTGCCAGAGCGGGGTGCATGGCATACACGCCCTCGATGACGGTCAGCTTTCTTGATCGGATCGGGACGGGATCTCCCAGCGCTTGGGTTTGACAATCAAATTTGCGGTATGTGACGGGCGCCCCGTTGCGGTGAGGAAGCAGAACCTCCTCCAAAAAACGCTCTCGGTCCATATTTCCGCCGACCTCGGACAACCGACGGGGCGTACGTTGCTCGGGGCGGAGGAAGAAATCGTCGATATGAAAGACCGTACAGCCGTAAAGCTCTTCCAACCGATGGCTCAAGGTGGTTTTTCCGCCGGCACTTCCTCCGTCGATGGCCAATGTGACCGTACCTGTTTGCAAGGCTTGATCCAGGGCGGCAAAGAGCGGCAGAAACGGAAGATAGCAATTGGCGATCACCCGATATGACGGGCGGTAACGTGTGCGAAAGTGCTCCGAGTGACGGACGGCAGGATAACCGGCCGCCTGCCAACGGCAAACCTCTGCTTCCCATTCGGACAGGGAAACGGGAAGGGCACGCTCGCAGATCAGCTCACGGGCAACGTTCAGCTTTTCCCAAAACGCCCTGTTTCTCGCCTTTTCTTCTTTGGCAGAGGCAAAAAAGAGCTTGCCAAGAGTCTCGGCACTCAGCCCATAGGATAGCGGCACTCGGCTGTAGGGGCCGTCCAGGGGCACGATGGGAGAGGGGGCAAGGGGTGTCTCCCGTTCGGTTTCCTTGCGGATTCCGTCTATGGCCGTTTCCAAGGAGGAGACCAGGTGCTCACAGCCAAAGGAACTTTGATGCAAATATTTGAATAAATCTTGGATCTGTAGTTCGGGGTATTGCCGACTGTGTTCCATCAATCGTCGACGGGTTTGCTCCTTGGATTCCATGGTGTACTCCTATCGTTGCTTGGGGTTGATTCCTTGTTATGATTATACCACGGGACGAGTCGTTTTTCAAGACGTATTTTTGGAGTGGGCGTGGTATGTTTCGATTGGGAGGTACGGCTAAAAAAGAAATTGCGCCAAGTGTGTTGACAGCTCCACAAGCTTGTGGTGTAATAGAGAAAACTTGTTGAAACTTCAGCAACTCAAGGGAGGACGATATGGAAGAACGCTTTGAGACGTTTACGGTGTTGATTACCAAAATCAGCCGTAATATTCGAGAGATCAAGAATCAGGAGATGGCAGCGGACGGACTGGACACCATCGGAAAACGATATGATGAAATATCAAAGGAGCCAATCCATGTTGATATTCAAACAATGGGGATGCCGCATCTTTCAGACGGCGTTCCTTGGGGCGTTGCCCTTTCTTCCTTACCGAGAGCCGAGGGTGTTATCCTTCTGCTCGGAGCTTGGCGATTTCTTTCGGAAGGAACAATCCGCTTCCGTTCTCGTCGTAACCGATGCGGGAATCGTGAAAAACCGATTGATGGTTTCTCTGGAAGAAGCGTTGACAAAAACATAAGATTGCCTATACGATCTATGATCAGACACAGCCCAATCCTACGGTCAACAACGCAGAAGAAGCATTGGTGCTGTATCATCAAAATAAGTGTGATACTCCCATTGCCATCGGAGGCGGTTCGGCCATGGATTGCGCCAAGACGGTGGGGGCACGGTGGTATATCCTCGCAAGACCGTGGGACAGACGGGCGGTATTTGCGTGTGCTTCACAGACTTCCCACGCTGATTGCCATTCCCACCACGGCGAGAACGGGGAGCGGAACCACGCTTGCGGCGGTGATCACGGATCGTGAAACCCATCATAAATATGCCTTTGATGAGCAGCCCACATGATGCCGTGATCATGCCCGCATGTTAAAGTCTTACGGAAAATATGTACCCAAAAAGCTGCACTGTCTCGGCATGGCTGCAGGCGTATGCTCCGAGAGCGACCGTTATGAGGTTGGTGCCAAAAAATCATCGAAGCCATTCGGATGTTCAACCAAGCCATGGGGATCTGAAAAAGAAGATATTCCCGAATTGGCAAGGCACGCAGAGAAAGAGCAGGAAATGGGGCATTGCCGAACCAAAGGTTTGATTTTGTGTTTTTCACGGGAAGTCAGACGACGGTGAAAGAGGTTCTTCGCCACACTGCCGAGCACCGACCCCCTGCTGTGCCGGAGGTTGGAGGAAAAAGCCCTGCATTGTGGATGCAAGTGCCAACGTGAGATTGGCGGCAAAGCGGATCGTATTTGGCAAATATCTCAACTGCGGACAGACCTGCGTAGCTCCCGACTATATCCTGTGCGAGCGGTCGATCAAGAATGCCTTTATGCAGGCGGTGGCCTCTGAACTCCGAACGCAATACGCCCCGATCCGCTGAACAATCAAAATGATGGAAAGATCATCCATGCAAAGCACGGTACACGACGCTGCGATCTGATGGGATCTCCAAGGTGGTGGAGAAACTGAAACAAAAGGAAAAGCCCCTCAAAAAACTATGCACCTTTGCTACACAAGGCGTAGGGCGCAAAACCTATTTTTGTGCAGTTCTTTGGGAGGTTGAGAGCCTTTCTTCCAGGGAAGACCCTCAGAAAAAAGCAAAACGGACGACAGATGGGAATCCATTTTCTGTCCTTCTTTTGACGATAGGCAACGTACGTCCAAAAGGTTCTCTTGGGTACCTTCCTTTTTGGCGGCTTTTCTTGCTGCGGGGGCTGTTCTTTGTGCCAAACTTGCCGTGCGGCAACAAAAAAAGTCCGCAAAAATGATTGAATTTTCAAAAAAAGTGTGTTATAATAGCTTATCTTCCAATCCTCGAAGCGACAAGGGAGTGTTGCAATGATTTTTGAAAAGCAAGTTGTGAATTTGTATCAGGGTATGATGCATACCCGATGTGACGACACCGAGACGGTGTTCTACTTTTCTGCGGACGATTTTCCCGGATTGAAGCAGGAATCTCATCCCTTCCAAGCCTCCGCAGGACATACCCTGCAAGGGTACGTTTACCGTTATGAGGAATGTATCCCGAACCGACTGCTTGTGTTTGATCACGGCTTTGGGGGTGGCCACCGTGCCTACATGAAGGAAATTGAGATGCTGTGCAGACACGGTTATTTGGTGTTTGCATACGATCACACGGGTTGTATGGAATCCGGCGGCGACTCTCCCAACGGACTGGCGCAATCCCTTTGCGATCTGAACGATTGTATTGCCATGCTGAAGTCGGACGAACGCTTTGCATCGCATGATATTTCCGTGATGGGACATAGCTGGGGGGCATTTTCTACGTTGAATATTTCCGCCTTGCATCCCGAGATCTCTCACATCGTTGCCATGTCGGGCTTTGTGTCGGTGGAGGAGATGATCCACACCTTTTTTGACGGCTGGATGAAAGGATATCGCAAGGCGATCCTTGCACTGGAGCAGCAGTCCAATCCCAAGTTCGTGAAGTTCCATGCGGTACAAACCCTATCTCACTCCGCTACGAAAGCACTGTTGATCTACTCGGAGAACGATCCCATGTGCCGTCGCAGACACTATGACATTCTCAAGGCAGGCTTGGAGGAGCGGGAAAACGTTCGGTTTTTGTTTGTCAGCAACAAGAGCCATAATCCCAACTATACAGAGGAAGCGGTACGCTATTTGGACGAGTTTGGCAGTGCGAGAGCAAAGCTGGCACGGAAGAAGAATGTAACCGCCGAGGAGAAGGCCGAATTTGTGGCTTCTTACGATTGGCAAAGGATGACCGAGCAGGATGAATCGTTTTGGCAGGTCATATTCGAACATCTGGATCATTGAGGGTCAGAACATTTGACACGGAGGTGATTGAAATGAATCGCAATGAAAACAAACGGAAGATGATACAAAAGATTGCCCTGGTGGGACTGTTGACCGCTTTGGTCGTCGTCATGAGCTATATTCGAATCCCGCTTGTCAGCTCGGCAACCGTGAACCTTTCTCTGCTCATGATCGTGATCGGTACGGTGTTGTGCGGCCCTTGGGTCGGGGCATGGCTCTCGGTGTTTCCGACGATTATCTCCTTTCCGGAGGCATCTGTTTTCTTGGCATACAGCCCTGTGGGAACGGTGATCACGCTGTTTCTTAAGGGAATCTTGGCGGGTTTGGCGGCAGGTTTTGTCTATCGGCTTCTTTCCAAAAAGCATCCCGTCTGCGGGGTGATTTGCTCGGCCGTTGTGGCCCCTGTGGTCAACACCGGTGTATTTCTTCTCGGATGTTATATTTTCCTGTGGGATAAGCTGATCAGTATGGCCGCTGAAAATGGTGTTGGTCTGGGTGCCCTCTTGATCGGACTGGCCGGAATCAACTTTGCGGCTGAGCTGATTCTCTGCTTGGCCTTGTGTCCTGCGATCATTCGTATCATTCAAATCGCAAAGAAAAAATTTGCTTGACCACAGAGTAAGCTTGTTGCGGCTTTTTTGCAGGTATTCCGAAATCATCATTCCATGCACCATCATTTTGCGTTCAATTCCGACTCTACCGGCGGTTTACTTCTCCTCACTAAACCAACGGTGGGTGTACTTTATGTGATATAGCAGTTAT
>JAFTRT010000172.1 GCA_017462145.1 Clostridia bacterium | reverse complement strand
GGGGCATACGGTTTTTATGATCGGATACGGTGTCAACGATGCCCCCGCCTTAAAATGTGCGGACGTAGGCGTTGCCATGGGAACCATGGGGAGCGATATTGCCATAGAGGCGGCAGACATTGCGCTGATGGGAGATGACCTAACCAAGCTTCCTTATTTGAAAAAGCTGTCAAAGGTAACGCTTCGTACCATTCGTTTCAGTATTACGCTGTCTCTGCTGATCAACTTTGGGGCGATTGCCCTGTCCTTCTTCGGTCTCTTAACTCCCACAACGGGAGCTTTGGTTCACAATCTCGGTTCCTGCTTTGTAGTCTTGATTGCGGCTTTGCTGTATGACCGAAAAATTCAATATTAAAGAAATGCTCACCTGCTTGACAGGTGAGCATTTCTTTGATTGGTTTGTCGTTGAATATCATCCGATGATCGGAGGTCAGAGGGTTTTAACAAATTGCTCGATCCGCTCCAACGCAAGGGTAATGTGCTTGATGGAATAGGCATACGAGATACGGGCAAAGCCGTCTCCTCCCGCACCGAAAGCGGAACCGGGAACAATGGCACATTTGTAGTCATACAAAAGCTTGTTGCAGAATTCATCGCCCGACATACCGTAGTCGCCGATTCTGGGGAAAATGTAGAAAGCACCCTCAGGCTCAAAGGATTCAATGCCAATGCTCTTGAGACCGTTGTAGATATAACGGCGGCGTCGGTTGTATTCGTCCACCATCATGCGGATATCATCTTCACCGTTCTTCAGTGCCTCAATGGCTGCAAACTGTGCCGTCGTGGGGGAGGACATGATGCCGTATTGATGGATTTTCAGCATTTGCTCGGCCAAGGGCTTGGGAGCACACAGATAACCCATGCGCCAGCCCGTCATGGCGTAAGCCTTGGAAAAACCGCTGGCGATCACGGTTCGCTCCCACATTCCCTCCAGAGAAGCAATGGAGCAGTGTGTGCCCGTATAGGTCATCTCGGCATAGATCTCGTCCGACAGCACTAAAATATTGGTGTTTTGCAGAATCTCTGCAATCTCTGTAAGCTCCTCACGGGTCATGATGGCACCGGTGGGATTGTTGGGATAAGGAAGCACTAACATTTTTGTTTTCGGGGTAATGGCCGCTTTGAGTGCTTCGGGGGTGATCTTAAATTGATCCTCTGCACGGGTTTCCAAAATAACGGGAACACCGCCTGCCATCCGTGCAAGCGGGGCATAGCATACAAAGGAGGGGGTGGGAACGATGACCTCGTCACCGGGTTCGATCACCGAGCGGAAAGCAATATCAATGGCCTCGCTACCGCCAACGGTTACGATAATCTCAGAGGTGGGATCGTAGGACACGTGGAAGCGACGGGTCATGTAATGATTGATCTCGCTTCTCAGCTCCAACAGACCTGCATTGGCCGTATAATAGGTCTTACCTTTTTCCAAACTTTCAATGCCTGCCTCACGGATGTGCCACGGTGTTTGAAAGTCCGGCTCTCCTACGGTCAACCCCACCACGTCCTTCATGGAGCTCATCAAATCGAAAAATTTCCGAATGCCCGATTTCGGTGTATCGACCACCGTTTGGGACAATACCTTGCTATAATCTATCATCAGTTGCAATTTCCTCTCTCGTCGATTTCGTTGGAGGCGTATAAAACACCCTTATCCTTATACTTGTGCAAAACGAAATGCGTCGCCGTCGAGATCACCGCCTCGATGGGCGCCAGCTTTTGAGAAACGAAGAATGCGACCTCCTTCATGGTCTTTCCCTCAATGAGGACCGACAGGTCGTAGGCACCGGACATCAAAAAGACGGACTGCACCTCGGGATAGTTGTAGATCTTTTCCGCCACACGGTCAAAGCCTCGATCCCGTTGAGGGGTGAGCTTGACGTCGATCATAGCGGTAACCGATTCCCGGTCGGTCTTTTCCCAGTCCACGATGGTGCGATAGCCCAAAATCGTGCCGTTTTGTTCCATAGCGGCGACTTCGTTTTTGACGGTCTCCTCATCCATTTCCAGCATGACGGCAAGTTGTTTGGGGGTCAGGGTTGCATCCTCTTCCAATAAACGGAGAATTTCGGTGTTCATAGTTATCCTTTCCGCACGGGTTTGTTACTGCTTGGAGGCAGATTCGGTACGTGCGATCTGTTTTACGATGTTTTCATAAGACAAGCCGTATTTATCGGCAATGTCTCTGGCATAGCTCTTTCCGTCCGGCTTCATGCGTACGATCTTAAAGGAGCGTTTTCCTTCTTCGATTCCTGCCACCAACGTGTCAATTTTCGATCCGCCATCGGGAATCGTTCGCTCATTGACGGCATCGATCTCAGCGGCCAGCTCATGCAGGTGCGTAGAGAAGAGACAACGGCATCCCACACGGCTCAAGCCTGC
This sequence comes from Clostridia bacterium, assembly GCA_017462145.1. The sequence goes on along the minus strand of JAFTRT010000172.1, from coordinate 292 downwards.
CAAACCTCGGCGGCAATGTAAGAAGCCTCAAAGGATCCTGTGGAGGAGAGGGATTCGTCCAACAGCACCAAGCTGTTGACCGTCACCTCTTCAAAGATATCCCGCAGGCGGGCTCATTCCTCGCCCAAACGACCCTTGTCGATGGTGTCGTCCGCTCCCGTGGGGAAGTGAGTAAAGATTCCGTCGGCAATGCTGATGGTGGCTTCCATTGCGGGAACGGGCATACCCAGCTGCAGCATGACTTGTGCTAAGCCCATGGCACAGGTGACTACGGATTTTCCACCTCGGTTGG
>JAFTRT010000171.1 GCA_017462145.1 Clostridia bacterium | reverse complement strand
CAATAAGGAATTTATGTTATTTGCTATGCTTTTGTGCTCCTCGGTCTTCTCAATCTCTGCATTTAGAAAGATCACTTTTCGAGAATTGAAAATGATAAAGGGGAAACGTCACGGTGTATTGTCCGGACTTGCAAACGGTATTGCAAATTTTTTGACATTGGTGCTCGCGGGAATGGAAAACGCCTCGGTATTGTTTCCGGTCATTTCGGCGGGAACGATTCTCGCATCACTTCTTTGCGGCAGATTGATCTTCCGAGAAAAACTCCGAGCAAATCATTATGTTGCGCTGGCGGCGGGAATTGCTGCGGTTGTACTTCTGAAACTGTAAAATAGTTGTCCTTTTTCAAACAAGCAACGATTGTATTAAGGAACAGCATCTATTTCGTCAACACTTGAAATCGTCAATAAATGCTAAAATCCCTTGATTTTATTGACTTTCCCATGAGGCATCTATTTTGTCAAGATAACAAAAAAGAAAGCAGCTCATCAGGGTTGCTTTTCTTTTTGCTTGCGAAGCGAGAACTGCGATTCACGACCTCCGGAGGAGGGAGTGGGTGAGCAAGGAAAAACACCACGGTGTGGTATTTTTCCGAAGCGAAGGAGCCAAAGCAAGGAGTATGCCGAGCCGAGTGTAAGCGAAGCGTCGAGAAGGGGCAGACGACGATGCGATGCGAGTGGGCTGTGTTCGCACAATCTTGCGGGAGAGCCCTTTCCTCCAATCCTATCTCCGCAACCAAAAAACGACAGGCTTCGACCTGTCGTTTTTTGATCCAAGTCGCAGACTTGGTATATCATCGCCGTTAGGCGCATATCATCACGCATTTGCGTGTATGTCTGCGACTAGATGATGTACTCCTGTTCCATCGTGTGATTGGAATCGATACCAAAGACATCCATCGCCGTGTGGGTGGGATCTGAACGGAAACAATCCATTTTCAGAGGGGCAATTTTTCGGTGAGACAATCGTTCTTTTGGCTCGCTGACAATAATTTTGGTTCATCATCTTGTTTTCGTTGATCGTTTGTGATATAATCAATGAAACCTGTGGATATCAGGCATTAGGTCACATTGAGACGCAATGAAACAAAGGAGAACGATCTATGACGGGACAAGAATATCTTTCATCAAAAAAATGGGGCGTTTTTCACCATTATCTTGACACGCTGCAAGGAGACGTAAACAAGCCCCACAATCAACCGTTTGGCCAACTTGCGTGGAGTGATCTGGTTGATCTCTTCGATGTGGAGCGCTTGGCTTGGAGCTTGCACCAAATGAACGCCGGATATTATTTTATCACACTGATGCAAGGTACAAAGTCAATGCTTGCGCCAAACGCCACCTTTGATCGGATTGCGGGAACGAAGCCAGGGGAGGCATGTGCGCATAGAGACCTGCCGATGGAAATCGCAGATGCACTTTCCAAATACAATATCGATCTTTGCCTGTATTATACGGGAGACGGTCCATATAAGGACGAGGTAGCAGGAAGCCGCTTTGGATTTGCACCGCCACAAAAAGCCGTTTCTATGGATTTTTGTAAAAAATGGGCTTCCGTTCTGGAAGAATATGCGGAACGCTATGGAGACAAGGTTAAGGCATGGTGGATCGATGGATGCTACCGAGAAGAGCTTGGATATACAGAGGAAATGTACGAGCAGTATTATCATGCGATCGTAAAGGCAAATCCTCAAGCGTTGGTTGGGTTTAATAACGGAGTGAAACGGCGTCACGAAAAGAATTATAGCAAAGAGACGCTTCTCTGTGGAGAATTCAATGATTTTACTCGGGTTCCCCAATCGGCTGACGTTTACGGCGGGGCTTTGCCACATACGCTTGCCCCCCTCGGTTATAACGGAGAAACCATGAACGAATATGCCGGATGGGGCTCCCCGGGAGTGAAGCGCCCGCTCGACTATATGGTCAAATATATTCAAGCGGTCAATCGAGTGGGAGGAATGGTAACGATTGACGTGCTGGCAAGAGCAGACGGCTCGTTTGATCCCGAACAGGAGGGCTTTTTACGCCAAGTTGGAAGCAGGCTGTAAAGGTACATTCTATGATATGCGAGTTTGACGCAAACATGGGGAAGGAATTTCAACGAGAAAGGGTTTGTATATGGAATATTTTGCAACCTACTGTTCCAACACGCTTGCAGGAAGCGGCAATCAGTTTTTCTTTTACAACGAAAATCAACAGCCAACAAGAAGCTGTACGCTTTATCAGGTGACCAATGGTGGTGAATATCCCTATTCATTTTTATTTTCTAACACCATCGACAGTACCTTTTCGGATGGAGCCGTGAGTCACAAAAATCTTGTTGTAGATGCATGGACGATCGAGGAAATGCTTGTAGGGGTTTGCTCTCGGTGTGATGCGGAATCGTTTGAATATCCCCAAAATAGGAAGCAGGTTTTGTTTGGCGGACATCAGAAAAAGGTGGTCAATCCTGCAGAGCTTTTTTGTACCGACGCTGTCACATTAAATGCCAAAAAGGGTGAATACATCTGCGTTGAAATTGTTTTTTCGGGGAACATGATACCCTATCACGAGGAAAGTATCATTCCGTCATTCATTGATCAGAACGGTGAGTGGCTTGCCTCAAAAAAACATCCGTTTGTTTCCATGGTAGGCATACAAAAACCAACAAAAAAGAAAATCGCATTTTTGGGAGATTCCATCACGCAGGGCATTGGAACGCCTGTGAATTCTTATGAGCATTGGAATGCGGTGTTGGCAAACTTATTGGGCGACGAATATGCGTATTGGAATCTTGGCCTTGGTTACGGTAGGGCAGATGATGCCGCCAGCGACGGAATCTGGCTTTACAAAGCCAAGCAAAATGACATTGTCTTTGTATGCTATGGTGTAAACGATATCCTTCAGGGGTACAGCGCTGACGGGATCAAGAAAAATCTACAGACAATCGTGGATCAATTGCATGATTTCGGTATATGCGTGATTGTCCAGACCATTCCTCCTTTTTCCTACTCGGAAGAGCAGTGCGGCAAATGGCGGGAAGTGAACGATTTTATCCAGTATGAATTGAAGCATGCAGCATTGGTATTTGACTGTGTAAAATATCTGGCAAAAAGTGAAAGCGAATCGCATATAGCAAAATACGGCGGACACCCGAACAGCGATGGCTGTAACGTGTGGGGCAAAGCGCTGTTTGAAGCGGTTGTTGACGTGATTCAAGCATAAGTTGCGGGATCCCCCAATACAATCGCCCACTGCATTGTCTGACATCCGACGCAAAACACCGGGGGAAAGGCTTCTTCTGCCAAGGGCCTTGCCGTTTGGATTCAAAATTGGGAAAGAACCGTCTAAAGCCCTCTGCTTTGTCGAGACGTCATCCGGTACCCGAGGATCGGTTCTCCGACGACGTCCCTCCAAAGCCCCGGATGAAACCATTTTGTTATGTTAGGAGACATGGAACATGAAACATCTTGAACAGTGGATATGGCTTCCCGAAAGCGAATATCCAAACGAACAAACAACTGTTTACAGCGGCTTTTTCAAAGCGAACGTTAACAACTATACGGTGGCTGAATTTGTCAAAACCCAGTCGTTTTCTCAAAAGATCATTCGTGCGGATTTACGATTTAGCGGAGATTCCGTTTTTCAATTGTTCTGCAACGGCAGGCCGGTTGCTACGGGACCTGCCTGTGTGGGCGGTGATTTTATCGAAAATGAAACGGTACGGGAGCCCTTTTATGCCTTTGAAGAATCGGTGGAGCTCCATTCGTCGGAGCTGAATTTTTTTGTGCGAGTGCAGATGATGCCGTATCACATTTGCGAGTATTCCAAAGGACACGGGGGATTTATGCTCTCGGCCGTGTTGCATTTTGAGGACGGTACCCAGCAGAGCCTTTGTACGGACGAGAGCTGGCTTGTCAGACGAAACGGCGCTTACCATGCCCCGAAAGCCTTTGACGGTCGGATCTCCCCCGATGGGTGGATTCCTGCGGAACGCACCGAAAATATCTGGCATACGGTCACGGCACCCATCCCGGTTCGCCAAGAAGAGGAGCTTCGGATGGAGGACGGTCCGATTGTTCTGGCTCCCGATGAAGAAAAAACGCTGGTTTGGGAACTGGATCAAATTTGGGGCGGTTTTGTTCAGGTAAAGGCAGAAGCGGAGGGAGAGGTATCGGTTTTGTTAAACTGCCGTGAGCTCATGGAGAAGCCCTCTGCGGAGCAATTGCTGCTTGTGGGGAATCAAACGTATCGGGGCTTTTGTCTGCATAGTGTGGGAAACATGGAGATCATTGCCAAAAACCGTTCGTCGCAGAAAGCAGAGCTTACGGTCTCTTTCCTCAAGACCCATTATCCCATTGCAGAGGAAGCGACAACCGTAACCGACGATTCGGATTTGAACCAAGTGTTGCAGACGTGCAAGCACACGCTTCAAATTTGCCGCCAAACACACCATTTGGACAGCACCCGTCATTGTGAGCCCATGGCATGTACGGGAGATTACTACATTGAAAGCTTGATGACGCCGTTTTCCTTTGGAGATATGCGTCTGGCACAATTTGATTTGCTTCGGACGGCACAGATGCTTGAGCGTGAAAACGGAAGAATGTTCCACACCACGTACAGCTTGATTTGGGTGAAGATGCTATACGATGTGTATATGCTGACGGCAAACCGTGATTTGTTGAATCGCTGTGAAAGAGCCTTGTCGTTGCTTCTTGCACGGTTTGAAACCTATCTGGGAGACAACGGGCTGATCGAATCTGCGCCCGATTACATGTTTATCGATTGGATCTATATCGACGGACTTTCCCTGCACCATCCCCCCAAGGCATTGGGGCAAAGCTGTCTGAATCTGTTTTACTTTGGCGCATTGGATCATGCCGCCAAGCTTTACGATGCGCTGGGAGAGGAACGCACGGCCGAGCTTTGCCGAAGAAAGAGGGAGGCCCTGCGATGCGCCATCAACGAATTGTTGTTTGATGCCGAAAGGGGGTGCTATTTTGAAGGGCTCAATACCCCGACAGAGGAGCATCTTCTTGGACGGTGGATGCCACAGAACGTGGAAACACGCTACTATCGGAAGCATTCCAATATTTTGGCTGCTTATTTTGGTGTGTGTGATGACGATACGGGCAGAGATTTGATCGGTCGAATCATGTCGGATGAGATTGAGGGAGACTGTCAACCCTATTTTTTGCACTATCTGCTGGAGGCGGTCTACCGTTTAGGATTGCGAGAACGGTACACCCTCACCATCTGCAATCGCTGGAAAGAAGCGGTGCGGGATTGTCCCAAGGGCTTGGTCGAGGGATTTGTGGCTCCCGAGCCTACCTACCGTTTTGATCATAGCCACGCTTGGGGCGGAACGCCGCTGTATTCTTTGCCGAAAGCGTTGCTTGGCCTTGAGATCACCAAGCCGGGAATGAAAGAACTCTCCCTTTCCCCCTCCTTATTGGGGTTGACTTGCGCAACGGTTGAGCTTTTGACGCCCTATGGGAAAGTCACTTGCAAGATGAGGGAAGGGGAAGCGCATCAGATCACCCATCCGAAAGAGGTTCGGCTCGTGTCGTAGATGGCACCGACGAGGACGGTGCAAGGGTACTGCTTGGGGGACACCGTTGCCCAAGATCGGGATCGCACGTTGTGCGGATCGAATGTCCCCAAACAAAAAGCCAAAAAAAGGAGGCAGACAAGATGGAGAAAAAAAGTTGGAACGGATGGAAGCGAATCGATTTTTTGTTTGAGGGACGGGAGGCCATCCTTGTTTTTCCCGAAACGGCAAACGAGAACAAAAACTGGTTGCTGAAAACCGAATATTTTGGTGCGTTTCCAAGCTTTGAGCTTGACATGCTGAAGCGAGGCTGGCACTTGGCGTACATCAAAAACGTGACCAGATGGTGCTTGGAGGAGGACTTGGATCTCAAATATCGGTTTGCTCAATTTTTGCAAGCGGAATACGGACTGTGTCGGAAGTGTGTGCCGGTGGGAATGAGCTGCGGCGGCTTGATTGCATGCAAATTTGCGGCAAAATATCCCGAGGCGGTCTCTGCGCTGTACTTGGATGCTCCCGTGATGAATTTTCTGTCCTGCCCGGCGGGCATTGGCGTGGGCGGAAACGAAATGCTGCAGGAGTTTATCGATGCAACCGGAATCAGCCTTTCGGAGCTGACCTATTACCGAGAGCATCCCATTGACAAAATGCCGTTGCTTTTGAAGCATCAGATTCCGATTTTGTTGGTTTACGGCGATTCCGATGACACGGTTCCGTATTGCGAAAACGGAGCGGTTCTGGAAGCCTATTATCGGAAAAACGGCGGAACCATTGTGGCAATCGGAAAGAAAGGCTGCGGTCATCATCCTCATGGGCTTGCTGACAATGGGCCGATCATTGCGTTTGTCGAGCAGTATTCGGTCTGACCTTTGCCGAGCAAAAACGGACAGAAACCTCTGCGGTCTCTGTCCTCTTTTCTTGACAAGCACTGACTTAATTAAAGACAACAAAGAGAATTTCTAACGAAATCGTGAGAAAAGCTTGATTTTTCCGTCGGAATATGCTATAATACCAGTAACCATTTTTGTGTATTGTTTTTTAGAAAGAGAGAAAATATCGTGGCTGTATGTTACAATAATCTTTGGAAATTGCTTATTGATAGAAATATGAATAAAACAGACTTAAAGGAAACGGCTGGTATTAGCTTCAATGTTATGGCGCGTATGGGTAAAAATGAAACTATTTCATTTGATAGCATAGAAAAAATATGTATTGCTTTAAATTGTGGCATTGGTGATATCATCGAGGTGGTTCCGGAATCCTCAAATAAAACTCCTGTAAAAGCACCAACTACCATTGAATTATTTGCCGGTGCGGGGGGATTGGCTCTTGGTATAGAAAATGCAGGTTTTGAAACAATAGGACTTGTTGAGTTTGATAAGGATGCCGCTGATACATTAAAGTGTAATCGTCCAAATTGGCGCGTTATCAATGATGACATTGCCAACATATCGTGTTTGGATTTGAATGAGTATTTTGGTTTGCAAAAGGGCGAGCTTGATTTGCTTTCGGGCGGAGCACCTTGTCAGAGCTTTTCTTATGCAGGAAAGCGATTGGGGTTGGAAGATGCACGCGGCACACTTTTCTATCATTATGCAAAGTTTTTGGAACAGTTGCAACCTAAAATGTTTTTATTTGAAAATGTTAAAGGTTTACTGACACACGATCAAGGACGCACATATAAGACCATTACCGATATATTTGAAAACACGGGATACACCATACAAAAAAAGGTCTTGAATGCTTGGGATTATGGAGTGGCCCAAAAAAGAGAACGACTTATTACCATAGGTATCAGAAACGACCTGGTTGGAAAAACAGCTTTTGAATTTCCTGTCCCTCATAAGTATAAACCAGTTTTAAGGGATATTCTTCTTGATTGTCCTAAAAGCGAAGGCACACCATATTCCGCATACAAGCGTAAAATCTTTGAATTAGTTCCTCCCGGCGGTTACTGGAGAGATATTCCGGAAGATGTGGCAAAAGAATATATGAAAAGTTGTTGGTATATGGAAGGTGGAAGGACAGGCATTTTGAGAAGATTAAGCCTTGATGAACCTTCTCTTGCTGTTTTGACTTCTCCAAGTCAAAAACAAACAGACCGCTGTCACCCGTTAGAACCCCGTCCTTTTACAATCAGAGAAAATGCTCGTTGTCAAAGTTTTCCCGATGATTGGCAATTTTGTGGTAGTGTAGGACAGCAGTACAAGCAAGTAGGCAATGCCGTTCCTGTTAATTTGGCATATGATATAGCAGTAAAAATTAAAGAAGCATTGGAGTGTTTATAATGTGGAATTTATCATTTATTAGCGAAGAAGAATTTTCAAAACACGTAAAAGAAACGATTCAGCAATATGATAAAAAGCTGGAATCTTTTCATCTCAAAAGATTCAACAAAAATATCATCGATCCCATTAAGTTGATTTTTGACAAAACTGTTTATCACGCAACTTGGGAAGAAATTGTAAGTAACGAAATATTCCGTCAACGCGATAAGTCTAATAATAACGATATTGGCTATTTTCATCAGCGCATTTTTCAGTACATAAAAAATTGTCACGTTCCGCCAAACGGCGAAGAGGATGGCTGGGATGTGATTTATGAAGATGTAAACGGAATTGTAATTCCCGATGCTGGGGTCGTTCATACTGTTTATGTTGAAATGAAAAACAAACATAATACAATGAATGATGCGGCTTCAGGGAAAACCTTTATTAAAATGCAAAATCAACTGTTGAATGATGACGATTGTGCTTGCTTCTTGGTAGAGGTGATAGCAAAGCGTTCTCAAAACATAAAATGGGAAACAACTGTTGATAAAAAGAAAGTCGGGCATAAACTCATTCGCCGAGTAAGTCTTGACCAATTCTATGCGCTCGTTACAGGTCAAGAGGACGCATTCTATCAGCTTTGTATGGTTCTCCCCTCGGTTATCGAAAAAGCTGTTAAAGAATTAGATAACACAATAGTTCCTCACGATACTGTCATTGACGAATTAAAAGCGTTAGCGGTTGAAAAGAATATGGAGTCCGAGGATTTGGCTATTGCCATGGCGGCATATATGCTCGGATTTAGTAGTTATTTGGGATTCAATGGCAAATAATACTTATTAATATAAGGTACTTATGGCGATTTTGCCATAAGTGCTTTTGCGTTGCTTTTGTCAATCGATTTGTAGTCTTTAATGAAGGCATACGAAACCAAGGCCTTTGTGATATAATGGTCAAAAGCTTTTCGATTACGGTATTGTTTCCGCTCTGCGGATAGAAAAGAGGAAAACAGATGTTGACGATTACAGTGGTGCAACCGCCCTATTTTGCGGGAGAGGCACCGGATGCGGCGATTGCGGAATTTTTGATGGGGGAGCTGCGTGGGGTTCAGCCGGGGGCGTTGATCGTGCTTCCCGAGTATTCCAATGCGGGAGGCCTTTCGGATGCCGAGCGAGAGCTGCGTGCTCTTCCTCGGGCGGAGGAGATGCGAAAGACGGCGGCCGAGGTCGCCAAAAAACAGGGAGCATACGTAGCCATCAACTGCTTGGAGGAGCGAGAGGGCAAGCGCAAAAACAGCACATATCTGTTTGATCCGAGAGGCGAGATCGCCTTTGTTTACGATAAGATCCATTTGCCGCCGTCCGAGGTGGCGCTGGGTGTTGAGCCCGGTTCGGGCGCATGTGTGTGCGAGCTGGATGGGATCCGCTTTGGTTTTATGACCTGCTATGACGTATATTTTAACGAGCAGGTTGAATTCCTTGCCCGTCAAAAGCCCGATGTGATTCTGATTCCCGGGTATCAGCGAGGAGAGCGAACCGATATCATCTGCGCACAAGCAAAGCTGACGGCTTTCCGCTGCAATGCGTTTGTTGTAAGATCCTCCTATTCCATGAACGACGATGGGCACGGCGGAAATTCCATGATCGTGGCACCGGACGGGCAAATATTGGAAAATTTGGGGAAAGAGATCGGCAGAATCTCCGCTACGGTCGATCCCAAGCAAAAATATATGCGCTCGGCAGGCTTTGGCGGCGGAATGATCCGAAACGATGATTTTATCAACAACGGTCTGTGCCCCCGCGTGTTTGATCGGTAAGTGTAAGGGATCGCTTTCACGGAAGCGGAATGCTGTCTTGACAGGAACGAGATACGATAGGACGATATAGAAGAAAGAAGAACGGCAACCGCTTTTCGCAGGTTGCCGTTTTTTCTGTGGTTTTCATTCCAACGGCGACGGGGGAAAACACCGACACCCTATTTACAGGAGATTGTTTTTTTGTTATAATGAGAGCAGAATGGATTTTTTGTGCTTTTTCACTCAACGAAAGGGAGAAAGGAGAAGAATCATGGCCAAGGAAGAGCAACCGATTGCCACCGTGGGGCAGAGAGAGACTGCCCACCCTGACCAGAGGGAGCTTCCCAAGGGTCGAACGGTTTTGCTGGAGCGGTCATCGATCACCCGAGCCGATCCCGAGGAGGTCGCTTTTTCCGATCTTTACGTGCATCGGGCGATGGAAATTGCGCTGGTGACCGAGGGCAATGGTGTTCACCGTGTCTTTCGTCAGGCCATTCCTTGCAAGGGGGGCGACGTCTTTATCGTGCCTGCCGGCTTGCCTCACGGCTATTTTTCCGCAGACGGAACCACGCCGATGACCGTGTTCCGTCTCTGGTTTGACCCTGCACAATGGTTGGAGGGAGAACGGGCGGAGCCCAAACATCTGCAATTCTGCTACGGCGTGCTTCGAGATGCTGCCGGAATCTCCTATGCCATGCTCAATGCCAAGACCCAACGGGAGGTCATGGGGCTGTTGGAGGCCGTGGAGCGAGAGACGGAAGAGCGGCAGGGAGACTGGCAGGATGCTACGAGAGGCTATTTGTCCATCCTGCTGATTCGGTTGAGCCGCTATCTGAACGATTCCATTAAGAGCAACTCCACTGTGATCCACAAGGATTGGGGTGTCGTATTCTTTGCCACCGAGCTGTTGGAGGAGCAATACTGCAGAAGCGATCTGACCCTCAAAACGGTGGCGGAGACGCTGTATATCAGCGAGTCGCATTTGAGCCGCTTGTTTCGGCGTGTCACGGGGGAAACCTTTTCCGATTATCTGCGCAAGCTTCGGCTTCGCCATTCCTGCGAGCTGCTGCGACAGACCGATTGGACGGTGGAGCAGATTGTGGCACAGTGCGGTTTGAGGGACGTGCCCTCCTTTTACCGCTCTTTTCATGACTATATGGGCATCACGCCCAATCAATATCGACAACAAATTAAGCAAAATAAGCAAGGAGAGAAAACCATTATGAGTATTTTGAATGAAATCTGCGAAAATCTGCAAAAGGGAAAAGCAAAGGTCGTCAAGGAGCTGGTACAACAGGCATTGGATGCCGGCTGTGCTCCCACCGATATTCTCAACGAGGGCTTGCTGAAAGGAATGGGCATCGTTGGCGAGCGGTTTAAGAAGAACGAGATCTACGTGCCCGAGGTGTTGGTGGCCGCCCGTGCGATGAACATGGGAACGCAAGTGCTCAAGCCTCATTTGGCAGCCGATCAGCTGGAGAGCCCCGGCCGTGTCTGCATCGGAACGGTGCAGGGCGACTTGCACGATATCGGAAAGAATTTGGTGAAGATGATGATGGAGGGCAAAGGCCTGGAGGTAATTGATCTGGGTACGGACGTATCGCCCGAGACCTTTGTGCAGACGGCCAAGGAGCAGAATTGTCAGATCATCTGCTGTTCCGCTTTGCTGACCACCACCATGAACGTCATGGCAGACGTGGTGAAGGCCGCTACCGAGGCAGGGATTCGCAACAAGGTCAAGATCATGGTGGGCGGTGCTCCCGTTACCCCCGAATATTGTGAGCAGATCGGTGCAGACTGCTATACTCCCGATGCGGCCAGTGCGGCAGATGCAGCGGTAGCGTTCTGCAAAGCAATGGCGTAACGCCCAAAGGGGATTGTATGGGACAAGAACGGGATCGGTCGATTGTTCGGGAGCTTGCAAGAAAATACATGGAGTTGGTATGCTCGGAAAAGCAAAAGAAGATTTTTCAAAGACAGCGTGATACCAACGACCTAAAAATCGTTCGTCCTCCCGTGATCTTGGCGGAGATTCCTTGGTACCAAATGAATATGGACGACGAGCTGACCTTAATTTGCGAGGATGCTCGCGCCAGAAAAGCAGAGCTCTTTTTCCGCAAGGCTTTGTTTTATATGAAGCATTTTAAGGCCGACAATAAATTCGAGCCGTATTTTCGCTTGAAGAGAGCGGTCGATTCTACGGGAACCGGCTTGGAGATCACAACGTCGGAGATCAAGCGAACCGATTCAAAAAACAACATTATATCCCATGAATATGAGGATGTTTTGGAGGATGAATCTGCGCTGGAAAAGATGCACGACCCGGAATTTACCCTTCGTCCCGATCGAGATGCCGAGGCAATGGAGTACTATACCGAGCTTTTGGGTGATACCATTCCCGTCAGACTGTACGGGTTCGGTTATCTGTACAACGCTCCGTGGGATATCATCAGTATGCTTCGGGGTGTGGAACCCATTTTGATGGATATGTATGACCGTCCCGAGTATCTTCATGCGATCATGAAAAAATTTGTTTCCGCCACCATGGCAGAGTTGGATTTTGTAGAGAAATATTTGGACGTTGACAACGATTTTGCGGATCTTCACTGCACGTCCGGCTTGGTATCGGGCAAAGCGGAAACCGGTCTGAAGGCGACGTGGTATCGTGGGATGGCACAGACCCTCGGGGTGATCTCTCCTGCCATGTTTAAGGAATTTGAGGTGGATTATATCCTGCCCATTACCCGGCGGTTTGCCTACACCTATTACGGTTGCTGTGAGCCTTTGGATGATCGAATCGAGATCTTGAAAGCCATTCCCAATCTTCGCAAGCTGGGATGCTCTCCTTGGGCAAACGTGGAAAAGTGTGCCGAGCAGATCGGCGGAGATTATGTCCTCTCCCGAAAGCCGAATCCTGCCAATGTGGCCATCAAGACCGACCCGGAAGTGATCCAACGGGAGATCGAAGAAACGGTCAAGGCATGCATCCGACATGGCTGTCCTTATGACATTACGCTCAAAGACATCAGCACGGTATCTCACCGTCCCGAAAACCTGATCGTTTGGGCGAAGACGGTCAGCGATGTTTTGGATCGGTATTATGGAGAGGCATAACATTCTGCGGACGCAAGTGCGTCCGGCACTTGAAATTCATAAGAAGGAGAACAGAGAATGACATCCAAAGAGAGATTACAAAAGGCGCTGTCTCACGTACAGCCCGATCGGATTCCCGTGGATTTTGACGGTACCACCGTGACGGGAATGCATTACTCTTGCGTGGAAGCGTTGAGAGAGTATTATGGCTTGGAAAAGCATTTGATCAAGGTGTACGAGCCCTATCAGATGCTTGGCTTGATCGAAGAGGATCTGAAGCAGGCCTTGGGAATCGACGTGGAAGGTGTGGTTTCCCGTAAAAATATGTTTGGAATTCCCAACCAAGATTGGAAAGAATGGAAGCAGGATAACGGAAAGGTGGTTCTGGTTCCCGGTGATTTTAACACCACGGACGATGCCCAGGGAAACCACTATATCTACCCCTGCGGCGATCAATCGGTAGCACCTTGCGCCAAGATGCCCAAGAACGGATTCTATTTTGATGCCCTTTCCCGTCAAGAGCCGTTTGACGACATCGAGGATGTGGATCCCAATGGAAACTTGGAGGAATTTGGACCGGTTTCCGATGAGACCTTGAACGAATTTGCAGAGGATATCGACACAGCCCAAAAGACCGGAAGAGGGATCATCGTTTCCTTTGGCGGTACGGCTTTGGGGGACATCGCACTGGTTCCCGGCTTGGCACTGAAACATCCCAAGGGTGTGCGAGACGTTTCGGAGTGGTATATGGCGACGGCGACCGCACAGGAATTTGTGAAGTATATTTTCGACCGACAGACCGAGATTGCCGTTGCCAATCTGGAAAAGCTGAACGAGAGGGCAGGGGACAAGATCGATGCGCTGTTTATCTGCGGTACGGATTTCGGTACGCAGATTTCCACGTTCTGCTCGGCGGATACTTACAGGGAACTGTATATGCCCTATTATAAAAAGGTGAACAACTGGATCCATGAACATACCGGCTGGAAGACCTTTAAGCACAGCTGCGGAGCGGTGGCATCCTTTATTCCGCTGTTCGTGGAATCGGGATTTGATATTCTGAATCCCGTGCAGTGCTCTGCCGTGGGAATGGATCCCGCCATGCTGAAAGAGAAATACGGACGGGATATCGTCTTTTGGGGCGGCGGTATCGACACCCAAAAGCTTCTTCCCCTCGGTACGCCCGAGCAGGTGAGAGAGCAGGTCAAGGAGCGTTGCGAAATCTTTGGCAAGGACGGCGGCTTTGTGTTTAACGCCATCCATAACATTCAGTCAAAGACCCCCACAGAAAATATCGTGGCCATCTTTGAGACCCTCAAACAGATGTGAGGGACGGCAAAGACGCAACGAAAGAAAATTTTTGGTCAATTGCAATAAACCGTACCGGTTAGGACGGCGAAAGGAAAGAATACATGAAATATGATATGAAAGCTTGGTTGGAGGGGATGAAGGGAACACAGCCCAAAAAGGCGTTGCCCATTTTGTCCTTTCCGTGTGTGAGCCTGTTGGGTGTGACCGTACGGGAGCTGATCTCGGACAGCGCACTGCAGGCAAAGGGCATGAAGCTGGTGGCAGATCGCACCGACAGTGCGGCGGCAGTCAGCTTTATGGATCTGTCGGTGGAGGCTGAGTGCTTCGGTGCTACGATTTGCGTGTCCGATGACGAGGTGCCCACCGTAAAAGGACGGTTGATCAACGATATGGAAGAGGCCGAGGCGTTGGCGGTTCCCCCCGTGGGAAGCGGACGGACCTCTCTTTACATCGATGCCATCCGAAAGGCATCGGAGCAGATCACCGATCGCCCCGTGTTGGCAGGAATGATCGGCCCGTTCTCCTTGGCGGCGAGATTGCTGGACGTGTCGGAGATCATGGTGGATTGCTATGACGATCCCGATATGGTTTGCGTCGTCATGGACAAGGTCACGGCATTTTTGATCGAATATGCCAAGGCATACAAGGCGGCAGGAGCCAACGGTATTGTGATGGCAGAGCCTGTTTCGGGGCTGTTGTCTCCCTCGTTGGAGGCGGAATTTTCCGCTCCTTACGTCAAAAAAATCGTAGATGCCGTTCAGGATGACGACTTTATCTTGGTGTACCACAACTGCGGCGGGAATACGCCCTTGATGACAGAGTCTCTCTTGTCCTTCGGTGCGGCGGCCTATCATTTCGGCAACGCCGTGGATATGAAGGAAATGATGGAAAAATTCCCCTCTCACGTATTGGTGATGGGGAACGTGGATCCCGCCGGTGTTTTGCGGATGGGAACTCCCGAAACGGTGAGAGCAGCCACCCTTGAGGTGATGAAGGCTTGCTGCTCGTATCCCAATTTTGTCATCTCCTCCGGCTGTGACATTCCTCCCATGACCCCGTGGGAGAACGTGGATGCTTTTTTCCAAGCCGTAGCCGATTATGATGAAGCGTGAGGACGTATTTGCACGCTTGACCGAGGATGCCTTTCGTTTAGGAGCCTATCGGGCAGAGGTGATCTCGGTGGAAGAGATCCTGCCGGACCGTTCCTTCCGAGATGCGTGTGCCTCCAATGCCTGTGGGTTGTACGGCAGATGCTATATGTGTCCGCCCTACGTGGGGGAGATCGACGATCTGATGGCAGAGCTGGGGCGGTATGAGTACGCTCTGGTCTATCAAACGGTTACCCAACTGGAGGATAGCTATGATTTTGAGGGAATGGTGGAGGCCAAACGGCAACTCCATCCCTTGGCACAGGGGCTTCGAACCACTGCACAGGAGCTGAATCTGCAAGGAGCGTTGCATTTGGGGCCGGGCGGTTGCGGTTTGTGTGAGACCTGTTCCCAGGCCAGCGGCGAGCCCTGTCGGTTTCCCGACCTTGCCATGTCCTCTCCGGAGGCCTATGGCATCAACGTGTCTCAACTTGCCAAGACAGCGCACATGAAGTATATCAACGGGCAGGATACCGTCACCTATTTCGGCATGGTGCTGTTTTCCTTGGATCGGAAGCCGGTAACCGTCAAGGTGGACGGGCGGTTGGTTTCGGGGGAGATGGGAATGACGCTGTCTGAGATTGTCAAGGGCGAAAAGCCCTGCGGCGGTCACGGACGGTGTGGAAAGTGCAAGGTGACGGCCAAGGGTGCTCTGTCTGCTCCCACGGTGGGAGAGCGGAGTGTTCTGTCTGCCGAAGAGCTTGCAAGGGGCGTTCGTCTGGCCTGTCTGACCCATGCATTGGGGGACTGCGAGGTGGAAACCCCCGCCTCTCCGAGGAAGGCACAGATTTTGACCCAAGGCACGGTGGCGGAGTTTGCCTGCAAACCTGCTTTCTCTTCCTACGGTGTTGCCGTTGACATCGGCACCACCACCCTTGCCGCACGGCTGTATGACAAAGAGGGAACGCTCCTGTCCGAGGCTTCGGGCCTCAACCCTCAATCGGAATGGGGGGCAGACGTGATCTCTCGGATCGAGGGCGCACTGTCGGGCAAGGCGGTTCTGTTGGCAGAGGCAGTTCGGCGTGCGGTCAACGGGCTGATCGGCACCATGGCAGACGATACGGGCATTGCGAGCGATGCCATTGACGGCGTTGTGATCACGGGAAACACGGTGATGCTGTCCCTGTTGACCGAGACCGATACCGAACCCTTTTCCCATGCACCCTTTGCGGTGCAAGATCTGTTTGGAGACGAACAGACGGCAGGTGCGCTTGGCTTGGAGGTCTTGCGCCCTAAGACGGCGGTGTATCTCCCCCCTTGTATGTCGGCTTTTGTGGGGGCTGATATCACCTGTGCACTGTTGGCAACACAGCTTTGCAAGGCAGATACGGCCTTGCTGGCGGATATCGGAACCAACGGAGAGCTTGCTTTGTGGCATGACGGCCGCTTGACCGTTTGCTCCACGGCGGCAGGCCCGGCCTTTGAGGGCGTGGGCATTGCCATGGGCATGAGAGGAGCAGAGGGGGCTATTGATCGGGTCAGCCTGCGGGACGGTGTGCTGACTGCACACGTGATCGGTGAGACCGAGCCTGTGGGAATCTGCGGAAGCGGCCTGGTGGATGCGGTTGCCTGTCTGTTGGAGACCGAGCGTTTGGATGAGAGCGGATATTTGGAGGAAGAGTCGGTCCTGTTGCAGGGACGAGTGACCTTGATTCAGAAGGATATTCGGATGCTTCAGCTTGCCAAAAGTGCCATTTGTGCCGGCGTGCAGACGCTGATGGAGCAAGCATCGGTATCGGAAGAGGAGCTGGAATGTCTTTGGATCGCAGGGGGCTTTGGCAGTTATTTGGATCTGACCCATGCGGTTCGGATCGGGCTGTTGCCCGCCAAGCCGGCACAGCGTGTCCGTCTGGCCGGAAACGCTGCCTTGGGCGGTGCGGCAATGCTGCTGTTAAACGGGGAGCTTCGTGCAGAGGCAAAGGCGCTTGCCCAACGTGCCTCGGTGTTAGAGCTTTCCACCCATGACGTGTTTGTGGATCGGTACATGATGGGAATGTCCCTGGAACCGGTCTGAAATGCGGTCGCTGTTTGGCCGCAGTCCAATCCACAATGAAAACGAAAAACGTCAAATAAAAAACTGTGAGAGGATAAAGGAGAATCTATGAAAAAAGTTTTGTGTTTATTGATTAGTATGCTCATGCTGTTGAGCGTGTTGGCTTCCTGTAGCGGATCCGATGCTCCCTCTGCAGAGACCACAACTCCGGTGGGCGGCGGAGAGACCACCACGGTAGGAAATCCCGGTGGAGATGCTCAAACTACTACCAATCCTGCAGACGACCAGACCACAACACCCTATACCCCCGACTTGACGGTCTACCCTCGACATGAGGGGTACAGCTTTGCGGACTCTCTCGGTCTGCCGATGGCATTTACCTTCTTGGTTCGCAACAATCGCTTTGAGTACATCTATGCGGAAGAGAGTGCGACCGGTGACGTGGAGCGTGCCACCTACAAGCGCAATCAGCTGATCGAATCGATGTACGACGTTAAGATTGGACATGTAGCCATGAGTGAGGCAGGTTATTGGAGCAATAAGTTTGCCGAATGGAACGTAAAGCTGTCTGCCTCTACCGGTGAGTATGACATCGTCGTTCCCGACTGTTGGTGGAGCTTGGAGTTCAGCGGAAACCTTGCCAATCTGATGGCGCTCAAGGAGATCGATCTGGAGGAAGACTATTATACCGACGGCTGGAACAGTCAGATGATCATTAACCAGCGGATGTATTCCATCGTTGGTGACGCTACGCTGGACGTCTTGATGGGAATGGAAATGATCTTCTTCAATAAGACCATTGCAGAAGAGTACAGTATTGATCTGTATCAGACCGTTGAGAATGGCGATTGGACGCTGGACTATATGCTGGAGATCTTGGACGGCTTTGAGGCTACCTTGCTGAACTCCGACCCCAACGATGACATCTACGGTGTGCAGTATGACCAGCACTCGGTGCACTCCGGTTGGTATTCCTCCGGCTTGACCGTGATCCAGACCAATCCTTACAATAATATTATCACTCCTATTTTGGATACCCAACGGAACGTGCAAATTGCCGATAAGTTCCAGGAGGTGCTGAATCACAATGCAACTACTCTTGAATGGAAGACCGGCAGAACCAATCAGCTGCGAGATGCGTTTGTGGCGGGGAAGACCTTTATGTTTGCAGGTCTTTTGCTCCATGCACCGCAAATCAAGCAGGCTACTGATCTGGATTTCGGCTTGGTGATCACTCCTAAGTTCGGCGACGCAGACGAGTACGTTTCTCAGACCTATCACGCAGATACCTGGAGCATTGCCTCTAAGGCAAGAGACCGGCACATGGTAGCGGCGATTCTGGATAGCATCATGTGGCTGGCCGATACCGAGGATCCCGCAGGCCTTGGTGAGGACCGTTTGGTTCATACCTATATGGAGGTCGTTTTGGCCGGACAGGTTGCCGAGTCTCCCGAGGATGTAAAGCAGATCAATCTATGCCGAGAGCTGTTGTACTACGACTTTGCTATGATCGTTCATAAATTGGGCGTGTTTGCCAACTTGGAAGAGATCGTGAAGGATTCCTCTTCTTTGGGTGCCCAAATGCAGAGTATCACGGCAGAGATGGAACAAGGACTAACCTCCATTATGGAGTTTTACAACCGATAATCTCTTTCCTTTCTCTTATGAAAAAACAACAGCCGAGCGCCGTACCTTCGGGTACGGCGCTCGGCTGTTGTTTATGATATGACGTCTCGCCATCGTGACGGAGTTCAAACAAGTTGTTTGGAGAGGAGAATAAAGAGATGTTGATGGATAAGGCGTGTGATTCTCTTTGGTGCACCTCATCCACCGCTATTGCGGTCACACTATTCCCTGCCGGGAAAGGCTCCGGTGAGGTGCGAACATTCACAATAGAACGCTACACAAACAAATTTTGCTTTACTTTCCAACAAACAAAGAAACCGATTGGTACCGTGAGGTGTCCGACGGTTTTCTTCCTCAGAAAGAGCGTAGCGACTTTTGCCGCACAAGGCGTAGAGCGTAAAACCTTTTTTGTGCAGTTCTTTGGGAGTTTGAGGGTCTTTTTGGCAAAGGTGAGTTAATACCCCCAATAGGGGTTAAAAAAATTCAACCCCCAATATTTCTTTTTTGTCCGTAGTCCATTCTACCTCGATATACTTGATAAAAGACCGCCAAAAGGCTCGTT